>JBGQGO010000462.1:0-4934 GCA_041497455.1 Blastocatellia bacterium
ACGAATAGAAGAGCTGGTACGAGTTCGCGTGGGCTTGCTCGAGCAAGACATCAGCCTGTTACAACGGGAAGTAAACGAGTCATTCAATCGTCTGCTCGAGCAGACTGACGTAGCGGCTTCGATGCCCGATCAGGATGAGGCGTTCACGCAGATAGCCGCTGAAGTGACTGCGCAGATTGATCAGGCGGGCGCCGAAAGCGTAAGGCTCGGCGCGGATATCGCATTGCTCAGGGATTCGGTTGCCGAGCTTGACGAACAGAGCACTCAGGCCGAGGTGTTGAACGCATTGGTGGCCCGGGCAGCGAACTTCGCGCCGCGGGTTGTGCTGTTTGTCGTCAAGGGCGGGAACGCTGTCGCGTGGGCGGCTCGCGGATTGGATGACGGTGCAGCCAATAATACCTCGATAAGAGGAACGTCAATACCTTTGGAGTCAGACACGGTCTTGCGAGCCGCGCTGAACTCACAGCAGACCTTCTACGGCTCGCCCGATCTTCAGTCAGAAAACCAGGGTCTCTTCGCGCGGCTTGGCCGGATTCACCCGCAGCGGGTGCTCACCGTGCCACTAAAGGTGCGAGGCAAGACGGCGGCGCTGATTTATGCCGACTCGGCTGAGCGCGGCGAGGTTGCGACGAACGTCGAAGCTATTGAGTTGTTGGCTCACACAGCCGGGCTCGTGGTCGAACTCGTGTCGCTTCGAGCGAGAATGTCGGAGGCGGCACAACCAGCCAAACAACCCGCGCCTCCACCACCAGCCGCGCCTCCACCACCAGCCGCGCCTTCACCGCCAGCCGCTGAGCCGGTCGCCGCGACCAGCTCAACCGTGCGATCAGGGGCGCTTCCACAAACTCACCACACGGCGGCCGATTTCAGCGCTCAACCAGAGCATTCCGCTGACCTGCGGCCACCCGCGCCAGCGCCGACGTACTTCAGACCCACGACTGAGCCCGCAGATCCAGCTCTGCAAAGCGCGGCTTCGGCAGGGCCCGCGAGCGGCGCGCTTGGCGAGGAAGAAAAAGCACATAACGACGCGCGGCGATTTGCTCGATTGCTGGTGAGCGAGATAAAACTCTACAACGAGCATAAGGTCGCGGAAGGGCGACGCGGCGGCGACCTGTACGACCGTTTGAAAGAGGACATAGACCGCAGCCGGCAGATGTATGAAAAGCGAGTGACTCCGAGCGTCGCAACCAAGTTTGATTACTTTTACGATGAGCTGGTCAGCACTCTGGCGGAAGGCGACCCGTCAAAGCTCGGCTCCGACTGCCCCGGCCCAACGGTGGCCGCAACTACCTGATCAGTGAAGTGCATGGAGTTCAGGCTTTAGCCTGGTTTTCCAAATTCGGAGAATCAAAACCGAAGTGCATGGAGTTCAGGCTTTAGCCTGGTTTTCCAAATTCGGAGAAACAACACGCAGGCTAAAGCCTGAACTCCATGCACTGCGTTCAATTGATTTCTTCCCACCCTTCGTCAATAATCCCATCAGCCCCATTGCGAGTTTGACTGTCGCGCACACCATGCTTCGAGGAATAGCCATGCCTAATCCAATCAGCCGCCGGTTGATCAATCTGCAAAGACGCTCAGCGATCATCGTTCTGCCTCTGCTGACCTTTGCTCTCATCACTCCGATGACAGTCTCGTGTCAGCGGAGCGCGGCCAATCCTGATAGCGGCATCGAAGAACTTCAGGGTCTGGTGCGTAGCGCGTCTGGCCGGCCTGCCGTCAATGACCTGACTCGCATCGAGTCGCGTTACCCGCGAACCCGTACTGCCGCGCTGGCTCGATTCCTGCGGGGTTACCTTTATTATGGGGCTCAAAACTATCAGGCCGCGGTCGAAGCGTTGGACGGCCAGGCAATAAGCGCCACAACTTCGCTCGGCGATTACGCCTTCTTTTATCGTGCCGAGAGCGAAGCGGCGAGCGACGGAAAGAGCGCGGCGCGCCGCGATTATGGCACGGTTTACGCGAAGTATCCCGATTCACTGAAGGTTCGCGACGCTAGACTCCGGGCTGCCGAGATGGCCGTCGCGCTCGGCGATCCTGCGAGCGCATTCAAAGATCTCGCGCGGATGGTCGAAACGAACGACGCCGATGCGAGCTATATTACGGGGCAGGCCCACGAGGCGATGGGCAAGACCGATCGGGCTGTCGAATCGTATCGGAGGATCTACTACGAACTGCCAGCAACCAGCGCAAGCGTGCAGGCTGAAGCGAAACTTGCCGCGCTGAACGCCTCTCCCAAAGACACCCCCGGCTCGTTCCGAGAAGAGCGCTCGCGAGCCGACGCGCTGTTTGAGGCCAGGCAGTATGCCGAAGCCGCCGCCGCATACGATCAATTGATCGCGCGCTTCCCTGAGGCGGACCGAATCGATGAGATTCACTTGCGGCGAGGCGTGAGTCTGCTCAACTCGAAGCAGCCCGCGCAAGCCGTCACGGCGCTCGCCGGCGTGAGCGATCGCAATCCGGAACTGCGCGCCGAGGCGATGTTTCATCACGCCGACGCGTTGCGGCGAGCCAATCGTTCAGCAGAGTCGGCGGCGGTAGTCGATCGCTTGCTCGGTCAATACTCGAAGACCCGCTGGGCGAGCGAGGCGCTGTACAGTTTGGCTGCATATCTGAACAAGCTGGAACGAGAGACCGAAGCCGCCAGCCGCTATCGTCAGTTGCTAGCTGCTTTTCCGAAGAGCCAGTACGCGCCCGAAGCTTCTTACAATCTCGGTTTGTTTGCCTACAAGTCGAAGAGCTACGCCGACGCCGCGCGCATACTCGAGCAGCACCTTGCGAGCTACCGTTACCCGGATACCAAGTTCATCGGCGAAGCTTGTTTATGGGCCGCGAAGTCCGAAGAGCGGCTCGGCCACAAATCGCGCGCGCTGGCGTTGTACGACCTGGTGAACGAGCGCTATCGCTACGGCTATCACGGTTACGTCGCCGGTCTTCGCTCGGCCGCGCTTCGAAAAGCAGAACCGTCGCTCAAGCCCGAAGAGGCCAAGCCCGGCTCGGAAATCGAGAGCATTCGCGTAAACGTTACTCACATCGAACCAGTTCAAGAGACCGCTGACGGATCAGAGTCTGCGCGCATCGCGAAGGCGAACGATCTCGAGGTTATCGGCCTCGACGAGCTTGCGGTGAGAGAGCTGAACAAGGCTCTGGAAGCCGCTCCTGCGTCTCCGAAGATCAACCTTCGGCTGGCCGGGCTCTACTCGCGGCGCGGAGAGAACTTTCAGGCGACGCTGGTTCTGCGAAAAGGTTATCCGGACTTGTACTCTTATCGGGAGTCCGACGTGCCACGCGAAGCATGGGAGATTTTCTTCCCGATGGTCGCGTGGGGCGCGATCAAGGAAGAAGCCAAACGTTACGGCATTGATCCTTACATTGCCGCCGGACTGATTCGTCAGGAGAGCGTCTTCAACCCAAACGCTATTTCACGCGCAGGCGCGCGCGGTCTGATGCAAGTCATGCCCGCAACTGGCCAGTTAGTCTCGAAGCGGCAGGGCGGCGGCTCGATCACCGCGGCCGATCTCTACAACCCGGTGCTCAACATCAAGCTCGGTATGAACTACCTCGCGCAGGTACTCGGGCAGTTTGGCCGGATCGAATACGCGGCCGCCGCTTACAACGCCGGCCCCTCGCGAGCGCAGAGGTGGATCGCCGAGCGCGGCTCGATGGATATCGAAGACTGGATCGAGAGCATCCCATTTTCAGAGACGCGCGGCTATGTTCAAGGCGTTCTTCGCTACGCCGCGAACTATCGAAGGCTTTATAAAGAGTGATGTGGGAGCACAGGCATCCTTGCCTGCCGGGGAGCAGGAGCAGGCAAGGATGCCTGCGCTCCCACGGATTGTCCCGGAGATCCAGGATTGCGCGTAGCAGAAGCATTCACCGCACAGAGGCTGAGGACGGCGAGCTTGCGACGAGGCGTTCATACTTTGCGCCGCCGCTGCGTCCTCGGCGCCTTGGCGATGAACCGGCTCTCATCGATTGCCTGCCTTATCATCCTGCTGGCATGCGCCGTTGCTGAAACAGAAGGGCAGCCTCAAAAGAATCGAAGATCCTCAGCGGCAATGACACCGGCTCGCGTGCGAACCGGTGCGTTGAAAGTAATCACCGGACGCGCGGACTCAGTTGTCTTCATCAACAACGTTCGCCACGGAGTCACCACCGACAAAGGCGAGCTTGATCTTCCACACGTGATAGCAGGTTCGTACCCGGTCCGAGTGAGAACGGCCGGCTACGCTGATTGGAGGGGGCCGGTAGTCGTCACCGCCAGCGGCAGCCGAACGCTGAAAGTAACTCAGCAGCTAACCAGCGACGAACCTACGTTGCGCTATCAGAAGGCCGAGGCGCTCCGCGACAAGGGCAAGAACAAGGACGCGGTCGAAGAATTCAAGCAAGCTCTGCTAATGCGTCCTTCTCTCGCTGAAGCGAGGATCGCGATGGCGCGATGCTTGACAACGCTTCAGGATTTCCAGGGAGGCGAGAAGGAAATTCAAACCGCGATAAAGCTTGGAGGTCGCACGATTGTTGAAGCTCAGACGGTGCTTGCGAACCTCAGGCGCAATCAAGGTCTCGTTGACGAATCGATTGTCGAATATAGAAAAGCACTTCGATTTGCGAGCGGGAATTCATTTGAAGCTCACATCGGCCTCGCGATTGCCCTCAATGAGCAAGGCAGTGTGGACGAAGCGGTGCGGGAATATCGTATCGGAATAATCCAGGACATGGAGACCGAGCCAATCCTCTACTATCAGCTCGCAGAGATTCTCGAAAAAGCCAACCGCAACAAAGAAGCGATTGAAGCTTATCGTAACTACTTGCGACTCGACCCGGAGGGCGAATATGCTTCAGCGGTTGAATCGATAATCGAAAGATTGAAGGAAGAAAATCCTAAGTAGTTCAGGGTTCCGGGTTCAGAGTTTAGGGTTTGCTGCCCTGCT
>JBGQGO010000463.1:0-4926 GCA_041497455.1 Blastocatellia bacterium
CGCCTTGTACTCGCGCAGCGCGTCGTATGCGCGTCCCAGCGATTCATACACGCGGCCGAGGTTGAAGTGCGGATAAAAGTAAGATTCATATCGCGGCGCGGTCATCGCGCGTTGAAGCCACGGAATCGCGCTGTACAAATTCCCTTGCTCGATCAGGTAAGCGCCGATGTCGTTATACGGATTGCCAAAGTCGGGGTCAACCTCAGTCGCGCGATGACATTCTGAGATAGCCTCATCGGTCAGGCTCATGAAGCTGTAAGTCCAGCCCAGAAATGTGTGAGCCTCGGCCGTCGGGAAAGCTCCGATGGATTGATTGTAGAGGCCGGCCGCTTCGTCGAGGTCCCCGCGCATCTGGGCTTCGTACGCGGATTGAAACAATCGGAGCGCTTCGCGTTTGTCCGCCGCCTGCTCCTCGGTTAAGAGTTCTTCCCTGCCGAACGGCATCTCGCCGATCCCCGTGTCGAGCGCGATGCGCGTCCGAGTCTCGCTCTCGTTGGCGTGTATTTTCTCAGTCATGCCTATACACCTTTGTATGCAACGAGCGCAGAAATATCAAGCGGAAGCAGTATGGGTTGGGTTAGGTTGTCTCTGACTGGACCTTTGTCTATGCGTGGCGTTGGTGGTGTCGTATCCGCGCAAATCCGTCGGATCAGTGTCATCCGTGGTCTATGCGGCACTGGCAAAGCAATTCTCCCTAACGCATAGACCACCGATGAAACGGATTCGACGGGTTTGCACGGATTCCAGGCTGAGACTTAGTGTTCCCTCGAACTCGCTACGCGAATGACCATCTCCGTGCCCGGATCGAGGACCAAATCCTTGTTACCATCGACGTATACGGTGCCAACGCCCGCAGCTCCTCCAACGATCAAGCCGATCAGTGCGCCTTTGCCGCCACCTACGATGCCGCCGATGATGGCGCCGGCAGCAGCGCCGATGCCACCCCGAACTTCGGTGTCCCTGGTACGGCTTCCGGTTTCGACGCGGCCTTCTTCGTCAACCCTTTTGACGCTTTCGGACTCGTAAACACGCACCAATTCACCGTCAATTCGGGCGGTTCTTCCGTCCTGAAGCGTCAGGCTGTCAAACGCAAGTCCGACTTCAGTCTTTCCGCTGACACGGCCAGACTTGTTGAGCGTCGCTATGTGGCCCTCGACGGCCGCACTCTCATAGGTCGAAGGCTGGACAACGGTAGCCTTGAACGTGTCGCCGACTCTGCCGGTCTTTGTGCTTATCGGACTGCTGAGCCTTATGCGAAGCTCAGTTCCGCTTGGGATGTTCAGCGGCGCGCTGGGCCTGGGCCGATTTGGTTCGCGCTCGCGGCGGTCATTGGCAATGCGCTCACGTTCTCCGCGTTCACGCCTTGCCCGCTGCTGATCGGCGAGCGCAGCCGCTTTGGCGATCACTTCAGCGTTGCGAGGTACCTGGGCATTACGAGCGCGTCCGTAGTAGCCGTCAGCGTAAGAGAGCTCGAAGCCAAGCTCATAACCCAGACGATACTCCTCGGAAGATCCCGCATCGTGTTGCTGCCATTTGTCCGAGCGGCGAAAGTCGGGCCGCGTATTATTGCTCCAGTCGGCCTCGCCCTGCGCGAAGCCGTCGGTGTAGCCCTTTTGATACCCCTGGCCGTAAGGCGTCGCCGGCTGCCTTAGTACCGGTGCCTTTCTCACAGGCGCCGGCTTCTTCTGAGCGTACGCCGCTGAAGCAGGAACGCACCCCGCGATCACCAATATGGCGGCCAGCACGCTGGGCACGAAACTTCTCAACCGTCCTGCGAATCTCATACTATCTCCTCCGATCATAGTTGTGATGTCCGCTCGACTGCGATATGAAAAGGCTGACACCGTTGATATGAAAACGCAACTCGATGACGCCGGTTCAAGCCGTCGCCGTCTTCAAATCCGAAGTGCAGTGCGGGCATCGCGTGGCCTTGATCGGAATGCTCGACAGACAGAATGCGCACTCGCGGGTGGAAGGCGCGGGTTCTTCTTGCTTGCGTTTCATCCTGTTGATTTGCCTGATCACGAGAAAGATCACGAAGGCGACGAGCAGAAAATCAATCACGGTTCCAAGAAACACGCCGTAGTTGATCGTGACGGCGCCCGCTTCCTTTGCCGCTTTCAGCGTGTCTTAGTGCCCGCCCGACAGGCTCATGTACAGATTGGCGAAGTCGACCTTGCCGAGCACCAACCCGATGGGCGGCATCAGTATGTCGCTGACAAACGATGTGATGATCTTGCCAAAGGCCGCGCCGATGATGATGCCGATAGCAAGATCCATCATGTTGCCGCGATTAACAAATTCTTTGAACTCTTTGAACATTCGCTCCTCCATTTAGAAAAGTTCGTAGTCCGTAGTACGTGGATTGTGAGGATGCTTTGAACGACGGCGTGATTCTACTTTACCGGTCTGCGATGGGCAATCAGATCTATTGGTCCTATATGTCCTATATGTCCTATATTCTCCCCTATGCCCCACTCCGAAAAGAAGCGGCTGTTCCTGGTCGACGGGATGTCGCAAATCTATCGCGCCTATTACGCGCTCCCGAGCCTCTCAAACTCACGCGGACTTCCCACGAACGCCATCTACGGTTTCACGATGATGCTGCGCAAGCTCATCACCTCCGAGAAGCCTGATTACCTGGGCGTAGCTTTCGATGGGCCCGAGCGCACGTTTCGCCACGACGCCTATGAAGCCTACAAAGCCACTCGCACGAAGATGCCAGACGATCTGCTCTTGCAGCTTCCATACATCCAGCGGTTGTGCGAAGCGCTGCGAGTTCCAGTTATCCGCGAGCCAGGCTACGAAGCCGACGACATCATCGGCACGCTCGCCGCTCAAGCCGAACGCGCTGGGCTCGACGTCGTGATCGTTACCAACGACAAGGACATGAACCAGCTTGTCACCGATCACGTGAAGATTCTCCGAACCGAACGTACCGGCGAGATGAGACTGCTGGATGCCAAAGGCGTCGAGGAAAAGATGGGCGTGCCTCCGAGTCAGGTCGTCGAGCTGCTCGGCCTGTGGGGCGATACGATCGACAACATCCCGGGCGCGCCGGGCATCGGCGAAAAGGGCGCGAAGCAAATCATCCAGCAATACGGCACGATCGAAAACGCAATCGCTCACGCGGATGAGATTTCGCGAAAGACCTATCGCGAAAGCCTCAAGAACAACGTCGACTTGATACGCCAGTCGCGAGAGCTCGTGAAGATCGCTTGCGAAATGCCGATCACGCTCGACCTGAGCACCTTGATCTACGAAGCGCCCGACCGCCGCGCTGCCTACGAGTTATTCTCCGAGCTCGAGTTCGCCCAACTCGTCCGAGAATTCGCTGACGCGGCGGACAGCACGAAAGCCGCGGCGACCGTAGCAGCGCGCGAGTCCGGGAAAGCAGACTACTCGCGAGTCACGACCCGCATTGAACTCGATCGCACTGTTGAATCGCTCTGGACCAAAGACCGCTTTGGGCTTGCGATCGCCGAACGCAAAGGCGGGGTGTACGGCGTGGCCTTCGCGCTTGAAGAGATGAAAGCCGCTCTGGTCGACTTCGAGAAATTCGATTCGGAACAGGACCCGCTTCCGAAGGTGAAGGAGGTTCTGGAGAACGGCCTCGTTCGCAAAGCGATTCACGACTGGAAAGGCGCGCTCACGTCGCTTGACCGCTATGCCAGGCAGTCTGAAGAGAGCAACGCCCCGCTGATGTTGTTCGCGATGGAAAGCGAGGGCGGGATAAAGGACTTCCGCCCCGCGATTCGCATCGAAGGCGTCGAAGATGACACGCTGCTCGCGGCATACTTGCTCGATCCGAATCGAGCCAATTACCGGCCGAAAGAACTCGCACGCGAATTCCTCGGGCTCGAGATGGCCGAAACAGTCGAAGGCTTCGACGAGGATTCGGCTCGCACGCTTCAGACCGCCGATCTCACGCTGCAACTTGCCGGCGTGCTGCGGAAAAAGATCACTGAGATGGAGCTCGATAAGGTCTATCGCGAAATCGAGCTGCCGCTGGTCGAGATACTCTTCGACATGGAGCGAATAGGCGTTCGCATCGACCTCGCCGCGCTCGACAAGGCCGGCCGCGAGATGGAAAAAGAACTCGCGCGGCTGACCGAAGAGATCTACAAACTGGCCGGCGAAGAGTTCAACATCAACTCTCCGGCGCAGCTCGGCGACATCTTCGAGAAGCTCAACTTTGAAGTTGGGCGAAAGACAAAAACGGGGAAGATATCGACGTCGGTGGACGTGCTGGAAGAACTCGCGTTGAAGTATGAGCTGCCGCAAAAGATCATCGACTATCGCGAGATCGCCAAGCTCAAGAACACCTACGTCGATGCGCTGCCGAAGCTGATCGACTCGCGCACCGGCCGCGTGCACACGACTTTGAATCAAGCGGTGTCGGCTACCGGAAGACTGTCATCGACCAATCCGAACCTTCAGAACATTCCTATCCGATCCGAGCTGGGCCGGCGGATACGCGCCGCGTTCGTCGCGTCTCCAGGTTACCAGTTGATGTCAGCCGACTACTCGCAGATCGAGCTGCGAGTGTTCGCGCACATAACCAGCGACCCGGTGATGACCGAAGCTTTCAAACGCGGCGAAGACATTCACGCTCGCACCGCGCGCGACGTGTTCGGCGCGAAGACCAAACAGGAAGAGTCCGACGCGCGGAGGCTCGCGAAGATCGTCAACTTCGCGATCCCGTACGTGATTGGTCCGTTCGGCCTCGCTCAGCGCACGGGGCTGACTCGCGCGCAAGCGAAGAAGACGATTGAAGACTACTACAAGACTTACACGGGTGTTCGCCGCTACATGGAAGAGACGCCGAAACAAGTTCGCGAGAGCGGAATTGTGCGAACGATCTTCGGCCGGATTCGCCCGATACCGGACATCAACAATCGCAGTCACGCGCTACGTTCGAGGGCC
>JBGQGO010000464.1:0-4913 GCA_041497455.1 Blastocatellia bacterium
CGGACATGACGTTGTTCAAGAAAGTTTGGCGGACGCCCGTAGTTACCGAGCCACTTACTCCCGCCGGTGAAGGCGCCCAGATCGAGATCATTGCGCAACAGATTGACGAGCGCGCCCGCAAGCTTTTTGGGCGCTCTCTTCACATCCGACAGGTCGATGCAGGTTCTTGCAACGGCTGCGAAATCGAAATCGGCGCGCTTAACAACCCGTATTACGACCTGGAGCGATTCGGTCTTCACTTTGTCGCGTCCCCGCGACACGCGGATTGTTTGCTCGTGACCGGTCCCGTGACCCGCAACATGGCCGACCCGCTCAAGCGCACCTACGAGGCTACGCCTGCCCCCAAGCTAGTCGTAGCAATCGGCGATTGCGCCCGGGATTGCGGAATCTTCGTGGGCGCATATGGAGTGCTTGGACCGGTATCCGCAGTCGTGCCCGTAGACGTCGTGGTCGCGGGTTGCCCGCCAACTCCGCGGATGATCCTGTCGGGGATCTTGGCCGCGCTACAGAAGCGCGGCCAGAGTCACGGGGATATCAACCAACAGTAATGACGATCAGCGAAACCCTGATGCTGAACCTGTTCGCGGGAATGCTTGCGAGCTTCGCGGCAGGAGCTGCCGGAGCTTTGCTCGCCGCACGATGGCCACGCGCCTCGCGCTTGGCCGGGCACTCGTTTGCGCTCCTCGGCGCGTTGTTCGCTCTGGCGCTTGGGTTGGCCGGGCTCGCGGGAGGCGCTCTCAAGGTTTCGGTCACGCAGATCCTGCCGGTCGGCGGCGTCGCGCTCGGCGTCGATCACTTGAGCGCCTTCTTCATACTCGTCTTAGCAGTAGCGGCCGTTCCATCAGCTCTGTACGCCATCGGCTACACCCGCGAGTACGAGGGCCGATATTCGATTGCGGGAATGGGCGTCGCTTTGAATCTGTTCCTAGCCTCGATGGCGCTAGTGGTGATGGCGCGCAACGCACTGACGTTTCTGGCGCTGTGGGAAGCGATGTCGCTCGCGTCTTACTTCCTCGTTATGACCGAGAAGGACGACAGAGAGACCGAGCGCGCGGGCTGGCTTTACTTCGTGATGACCCACGCCGGATTCGCATGCTTGCTCGTCGGCTTTCTTTTGTTATCGCAAGCGGCGCGGTCGATGGATTTCGCGAGCTGGCATGCCGCGCCGGTGACTGGAGCGACGCGCAATGTGATCTTCATTCTGTTAGCGCTCGGCTTTGGTTCTAAGGCGGGCGTGATACCGCTCCACATATGGTTGCCGCAGGCTCACCCGGCAGCGCCGAGTCACGTCTCGGCTCTGATGTCGGGAGTGATGATCAAGCTCGGCATCTATGGCCTTGTCCGCGTCGGGTTTGACTGGCTAAGCGGCGGCCCTGCGTGGTGGGGTATCGCGGTGCTGCTGGTCGCGGCAGTATCGGCAGTGCTCGGAGTGTTGTACGCGCTCGTCGAACACGATTTGAAGCGTTTGCTTGCGTATCACAGCGTCGAGAACATCGGAATCATTCTGTTTGGCGTGGGAGGCGCCATGTTGTTTCAGACCTATCATCTCCCCGCGCTCGCCGGGCTGGCTCTGATAGCGGGGCTGTATCACACGTTGAACCATGCAGTGTTCAAGAGTCTCCTGTTCATGGGCGCAGGCGCGGTGCTGCACGCGACCCACACGCGCAATATGGAAGAGATGGGCGGCCTCATAAAGCGCATGCCGCAGACGGCCGTGTTCTTCCTGGCCGGATCAGTGGCAATCGCCGCGCTGCCGCCGTTCAACGGATTCATCAGCGAGTGGCTGACATTCCAGTCTCTGCTGCTGAGTTTTCAGATCCCGGACAAAGCTATCAACCTCACCTTTGCGCTATCGGTGGCGGCTCTTGCGCTGACGAGCGGACTCGCCGCAGCTTGCTTCATCAAAGCGTTCGGCATTTCTTTCCTCGCGCTGCCGCGCAGCGAGCCTGCTCGGAACGCGCGCGAGGTCGGCTTGTCGATGCGGGCGGCGATGGCGCTCCTGGCCGTCGCGTGCCTTGTGCTGGGCGTCGCTCCGTTCGCCGTTCTAAGGCTTCTGAGCAAGACAACGTCTGAACTGCTTGGCGCGACGCCCGACATGCAGTTCACCTGGAACCGAATTGTCGCCGGCGGTTCCTTCGCCACTGTGTCGCCTCTGTGGATCGCGGTGGCTCTTGCGGCCATGCTTGCTTCGATACCGATTGGCTTGCGCATCGTTAGGGCAAACACCGCTCGGCGTTATTACGAGACGTGGGGCTGCGGACGAGCTATGCAGACGGCGCGTTTTGAATACACCGCAACCTCGTTCGCCAATCCATTCAAGCGCGTCTTCAGCGTGCTCTACCGGCCGGTTAAGGAGCTTGCAATTGAGTTTCACCCTGAATCGCGGTTCTTCGTGCGAACCATCAGCTACAGCAATGAAGCCCGATCGATCTTCGATGACGCGATCTACGGGCCGATGAATCGAATGCTTCGCGCGTTTGCCGAACGGGTGCGGCTTCTGCAATCGGGCAACGTCAACGTCTACCTGCTCTATATACTGGTGGCTTTGGTGGTGCTGCTTATTATTGCAAGATGATCGAGAGGCCAATTGTGATTGAGAGAGAAACATGACAGTCAGGATTCTGGTCGAGGCGATTCAACTTCTCATTATGGCTCTCGGCGCGCCGCTGTTGGTCGGCTCGGTGCGCAAGCTAAAAGCCCGTCTTCAAGGGAGGAGGGGCGCAAGCGTGTTTCAGCCCTACCGAGACCTGCGAAAGTTGCTGGTGAAGGAGGCGGTCATATCGGAGAACACCTCATGGATTTTCCGGTTTACGCCTTACCTGGTCGCTTCGGTAATGCTGCTCTCGTCGCTGGTTGTGCCGATGCTCAGCACGCGCACGCCGCTGGGATTCACCGGCAACATCATCGTACTGATGTACCTGTTGCTGCTGGCGACGTTCTTTCTTGCGCTGGCTGGACTGGACGCCGGAAGCGCGTTCGGCGGTATGGGATCGAGCCGCGAGATGATCATCGCCGCGCTGGCTGAGCCGACAGTGATGATCGCGATTTTCGCCATCGCGCTTCGCGTCGGCAGCACCAGCCTCGACGAGATTGTACGGCGCGGCGCTGATGATTCCCTGCTGCTTCTGAATCCGGGTCATCTGCTTGCCTTCGTTGCCTTCTTCATCGTCGCCCTGGCCGAAACAGGCCGGCTGCCAGTCGATAATCCCGCAACGCACCTCGAGCTGACGATGATTCATGAAGCGATGATCCTCGAATACTCCGGCAGACATCTCGCTCTGATCGAATGGGCGGCAGGGATGAAGCTGTTTCTGTTTCTGACGCTGCTTTCGAATCTCTTTTTCCCGTGGGGCGTCGCACGTACGCTTGAACCTCTGCCCGTCGCTATCGCGTTCGCGGCCCTCGCGCTGAAGGTTGGCGCGCTGGCCGCCGCAGTCGCGATTCTGGAAACATCCATAGCCAAGCTGAGACTGTTTCGCGTACCCGAGCTGTTGAGCGGTTCGTTCACGCTCGCGCTGCTGGCGGTAATCTCGTTTTTCTTTGTCAGGTGATTCTGGAGTCATCAATGTTTGTTGAAATATTTCCTAAGCTGGTCAACCTGCTCGCTTCGCTGGCGCTGGGCACGGCTTTTCTTTTGATCGCCCGAAGGGACCTTCGGGGACAAGTTCGATTGTTCGCGGCCCAATCGTTCTTCGTTTCGATTCTCGCGGCGGTGATCGCTGTATTTGCGCGCAGCGCGGAACTCTTCGCAGTCGCTCTGGGCCTCGCGCTTTTGAAGGTGTTCATCATTCCCGCCATCCTCAACCGCGCGGTCTCGAGGATCGGCTTGCAGCGGGCCGTCGCGCCGTATCTTGGCACACCCGCCGCGCTCTTTGTCTGCGGAGTGCTGGTGGCGCTCGCCTTTTACGTAATGGCTCCAATCACCGCGTCGAATCCGCTGCCAACCGCCGACGCCGTGCCGGTCGCGTTCGCGGGCGTTCTGATCGGCGCTTTCATCACGGTGATCCGGCGGCGCGCGCTGACGCAGATACTCGGCTTCTTGATGCTGGAGAACGGTATTTTCCTGCTGGCGCTGCTGGCCACCTACGGCGTGCCGTTCATTGTCGAGATAGGTGTCTTCCTCGATGTGCTTGTAGCTGTGCTGATCATGGAAGTGTTCATCTATCGCATCAAGGAAAACTTCGATTCGATAGAGGTCGGTGAGATGGGGAGATTGAAGGGATGATCCTGGTTACGCTGCTGCTAATCCCGGCCGTCGCGGCAGGGTTGATCGCGTTGCTGCGCAATCGGGGTTTGATCGAAGTGATCCATGCTCTTGCGGCCCTCGCCACGCTGGGGACCGGACTGACGGCTGCGATCAGGGTGTGGCGCGGCAACACGGAGATCATAGCCCTCGATCACCTGTTGCGAGCCGACGCGCTGTCGGCGCTGATGGTCACTTTAGTCACTCTGCTCGGGGCGATAGCCGCAATCTACGGCCTGGGCTACATCCGGGCCGAATTCGACGCTGAGCACGCAAAGCAGGCGCGGATGTTCTTCTCGCTTTCCCAGGTCTTCATTTTCACAATGCTGCTCGCGGTGACCACCGACAACCTGGGCGTGATGTGGGTGGCGATAGAAGGCACGACGCTAGCGACAGTCTTTCTGGTCAACCTGCACAACACTCAGACCTCGCTCGAAGCGGCATACAAGTACCTGATCCTCTCGTCTGTGGGAATCGCGCTGGCTTTCATCGGCACCGTGCTTATGTACTACGCGGGCTCGGTTCAATCGGGGGAGATCGCCGTGAACTGGACGTCGCTGCACGCGGCCGCCTCGAGCCTGAACCCGCAGGTGGTGCGGCTGGCGTTCGTATTCATCCTTGTAGGCTATGGCACCAAGGCGGGGCTTGCTCCAATGCACACGTGGCTGCC
>JBGQGO010000465.1:0-4912 GCA_041497455.1 Blastocatellia bacterium
CGCTGGCGATGGTTTCCTGCGGCGCTTCGAGCATATGTTTGCGCACGTTGTCGTGAGCGATGATCGTGGTCATCTTGATAAAGAACGCGTTGCCGCCAGTGTGGTCTCCGTGATGATGAGTGTTGATCAGGAAGCGAACCGGCTTGGACGTGACTGACTTGATTTGCTCGGCAATACCCGGGGCGAGATCGGCGAATTGATCGTCGATGACTACCACGCCCTCTTCGGTAACCGCGAAGCCGATGTTACCGCCGCGACCGTAGAGCACGTACGCGTCGTCGGTGAGTTTCTTGAGGGTGAACGGTCCTTTATCCTGCGGCGCTGCCGGATCGTGAGCGTAGGCGACGCTGCAAATACAAACGAAGGCTGCAACCAGCGCCAGGGGGCTGAGTTTTTTCATGATCTCCACCTCATTTGA
Organism: Blastocatellia bacterium; assembly: GCA_041497455.1. GTDB lineage: Bacteria > Acidobacteriota > Blastocatellia > UBA7656 > UBA7656 > Onstottus_A. Next base: position 419 of record JBGQGO010000465.1, read on the forward strand.
AAATGCTGATTAGCGGCGAAGGTGAGCCGCTGTTACGGTTTCTTCTCAGGCGGTTTCGCCGTGCCATCCGCAGGGTGTTCGTGCGGCGCAAGGTAAGGAACTTTGGCTTCGGCCGACACGCGCGCCTTGCCGTATCGAGCTTCAATCGTAAACGTGTCGCTATCGTTCTCGGGCCGGAAGTCGAAGGTCAAATAATTGGCTGACGGACCATCCATCGTGAACTGCATTGGGATCGTGAGATCTTTCCCGCCGCTGCCCAGAACGAGCTTGAAGTTATCATTCGCATCGAAATTGATGCCCATGGTGTAAGAGCCCTTTGGCACCTGCACGCCGGCGATTACGACAGCGAAATCGGTGTCGAATTTGCCGATCGCTTTCCAAAGTCTATTGAATTGCGTGAGCGCCGGCCCCTTTCTGGCAATGAAATTAGCGTCGTTATAGTGAAGCGATTTGTAGCTGAGCGTGAGCTTGCCCGCGCCTTCGACGGTAAGCGTGTGTGAGAAATCTTTCGAGACGGTTCGCGGATCGTGCGCTAAGGCGATTACCGCAAACAGAATAACCAGCAGCAACGAAAACAGAGCTTTCTTCATCTATTCTCCCTCCTGAACTTTTCCACTGACCTTCGAGCCTTTGGCGGAGGGAGGATTATAGCCGCTGCCAATAAGGTGTGACAACGCGGCCGGAGCAAATGGATATGGGTGAAATGCCGCTAGCTGCCTATTGCGCAAGCGTCAGGAGTGGGCTGACCCTTCCACTCCTTCATGAAGTCAACGAGCTGCTTCTCGATCTGAACGTTGCTGTGCCGGTTGATCAACATCCACTTCAACTGGAGCAGAACCTCGCTTATAAGCCCGGGGTCCTGTGTAGCGCATACCAGCCGGTTGTCCGCTTCCAGTTTCAACGCGGGGACATCGATCGTATCGAAACGGGAAGGGAAGTCGGCCTTGCGGGCTTCTCTGTCCCAGGGCGGCGAGATGATCTGCACGCGCCAGCGCTTTGAGTCCTCGCCTCGCACGATGCCGGAAGCGTGATAGGCATCGGTGATTTTTCCTTTTACCCACATGCAGTCGGCACAGTAGGTGTGCTGCACAATGGTGAGGACGTATTCGGGTTGTCTTTCGTCGATCATTTGTTTGTTATCCGGTGAGCTGAGAATGGTCGCGGGAGCAGCAGGCTTAAGCCGGGTTATAAGGCAGCATCTGAGTATAGTCAACAGTTTGTTTCCAAGGTTTGTAGCCTGGAGCCGGGCCTCGTTAAAGGAACCGACTGCGCAAAAGCAAGGCACGCCGACGTGTTATAGTGCCGCGGATCTTTCGCGCGGAGCCCACCGCTCATGTCGAACAGTTGACGCGCGTCGAGGGCCTAACCTAGTATTGCTTCTGTTGAAGGACACCAACGTCAAAAGGCACGGCTGAGAGCTTGCCTGTCTCCCTGATAGTTGGCCCAAAGAAGAGGAATCAAAAAATGGGAAGCCTGGGAATGCCAGAGATTCTGGTAATACTGGTGATCGCGCTGATCATCTTTGGTCCGCGCAAACTGCCGGAGCTTGGAAAGAGTCTGGGCAAGAGCCTCGCGCAGTTCCGCCGGGCGAGCGAGGACTTCAAGCGTCAATGGGAAGATGAGGTGGCGATCGAGCGGCAACGGATCGAGGCGCCGGCACCGGCGCCGGCCCCGGTCGACCACGCGAGTTATTCCGCGGCTGATTCAACGGCCGCCGAAGAGATACAAACGAGCGCGTCAGAAGAACCTTTGCATCTCCCAACGGCCGGCGAGGCGCCAGCGGCCGCTCACCACGAAGAGACTGCTGCTCACGAAACCAAGCGCGATTGGATGTAGCATAGACTTTAGTTTGTGAGACCGTTCCTCGCCGTTAATCCGGCAGCACACAGACTGAAGTCTATGCTACCTACGTCCTAACTATGGCCACCTACACCGAGCCCGACGAAAGCGAGCCGTTGAGCGAAGAAGGAACGATGTCGTTCCTCGATCACCTCGATGAGCTCCGCAAACGCTTGATTCGCAGTGCGCTGTTCATCGCAGTTGCGTTTGTCATCTGCTGGATTTTCTCCGATAAGATCTACAACTTCCTGCAGGTGCCTGTCCTGGCCGCGATGCGTGACGCCAAGCGGCAGATTTCCCCGGAGATCAACGGAACCCCGCTGGTGCTGTCGGACTTGCCGGATGGGGCTGACGTGATTTTTACTTTGCCGACTGAAGCCAAGCTCGGCGCTGTTTTGATTGCGGCGGGAACAGCCATCCCATGCAAAGTGAAGCGCGACGCCGACGGCACGATACATCTCGTCACCAGCAGCTATTGGGTGATAAGCGACCGGACGGTCATTGAGAAGGACACGGTCATTCCGCCTAAGCTCTATCAATGGGCCACCACGCAAATGGGCCGCGACAATCAACTAGTCGTGCCCACCGTCCAGGGCGCATTCAACCTCTACATCAAAGTCTCTTTTTATGCGGCCATTTTCTTCGCTGTGCCTTTTCTGCTGATTCAAATTTGGGGCTTCGTAGCGCCCGGACTGTATCCCCACGAGAAGAGCTACGCGGCGCCGATAATCATCATGGCTTCGGTGTTCTTTTTGTTAGGCTGCGCATTCGCTTACTACATAGCGTTTCCGCGCGCCGCGAATTTTCTACTCGGCGTCGCCACTGGTGGAAACCTCAGGCCGCTCGTAACAGCGGACGAGTACTTTGACCTGATCATAATAATAATGCTCGGGCTCGGCGTGGTATTCGAGATCCCGACCATAACGTTCTTTACGTCGCGGCTGGGGCTGGTATCGCCCGGGTTGCTGCTGAAGGTTTGGCGCTACGCGGTAGTCGTCATCTTCATCATCGCGGCGGTGCTATCGCCAACCACCGACGTCCCGAACCTGCTTGTGTTCGCGGCGCCGATGATGATCCTTTACTTCCTGAGCGTCGGGATAGCGTGGGTGTTTCACCGGCGGCGGCAGACCGAGAAGGAATATCAGGCTTCTGAGCGCAAGGGGAGTTGAAACGAGCATTCTAAGTCTGGGCGCGGATGTGCCGAAAACAGACGCCCAGCCGCCGCACAGGCGAGCTTGACCACCTGGAGCGCGCTACGTAGACTTGAGCTTCAGGTAAAATAACGCTCACTTCTAGGTGCCTTTGTCACGAGTTGTTTCGTTAGCGAAAGGAGCAATGGTTATGAAGAGGGATGTCTGTCTCTTCGAGAGAATCGTAGGCGTCGCCATGATGCTGGTATTGTCGGCAGGAATAATCCCGAGCGTTCTCGCTCAGGACAAGAATCAGGGCAAGGACCGCAACGAACGGAAGAAGAAAGAAGAGCTCAAAAGCGTCTACAAGAACTGGCTTGAGCAGGATGTCTCATACATCATAACCGACGAGGAACGAAAGGCCTTCAAGGCGTTGAAGACCGACGAGGAGCGCGATCAGTTCATCGAGCAATTCTGGCTGCGGCGCGACCCGGATCCGGATACTCCCGAAAACGAGTATAAGGAACAATACTTCGAGCGCGTCCAGTACGCGAACGAGAAGTTTTCATCTGGCATCCCGGGTTGGCGCACGGACCGCGGCCGCATTTACATAATGTTCGGCAAGCCGGACGAGTTGGAGTCTCATCCTTCCGGAGGCGCATATGAGCGGCCTTCGTATGAAGGCGGCGGGTCTACTTCCACGTATCCGTTTGAGACCTGGTGGTATCGCTATATCGAGGGTATTGGCTCGGACATCGAGATAGAGTTCGTCGATCCTTCTGGCTCGGGAGAATACCGAATCGCGCGCAGCCCTGATGAGAAGGACGCGCTGCTGCGCGTACCGGGCGCAGGACTGACGCTTGCTGAAAGTCTTGGGATGGGAAACAAGGCGGACCGCGTCACTGGCATGGGCGGCGGCAACCCTAGCAATGGAATGTTTGGCGGCAGGGCGAAGGACCAGCCCTTTGAGAAGCTGATTTTGCTGGCCGATTTGCAACGCGCGCCCGCAATCAAGTTTCCTGATCTTCAAGTCAAAGCCGATTTGCCCGAGATCGCTTCCGACATCCTGCCCTTCAGCGTGCGCACGGACTTCTTCCGCATCGGCAGCGAGTCGGTTGCAACATCGTTCACGATCCAGTTCGACCATGCCGACATCTCGTTCAAGAATCAGGGCGGAATCTACTCGGGAAACGTGAATATCTACGCGAGGCTCACCGGGCTTTCGGGGCGGCGCGCCGGGAATTTTGAAGACGTCGTGCAGACGGCGCGATACAGCGACGACCAGTTGGCGGCAGCTCAGACTCAGCGCTCCATCTATCAGAAGAATGTTGTGTTGCCGCCGGGCCGCTATAAGATAGACGTGGTTGCTCGGGACATCGTCAGTGGAAAGACGGGCATCCTTCATCACTCGTTTGAGGTGCCGCGATATCAGGAGAAGCAGTTCGCGGCCAGCACGCTGATCCTGGCCGCCTCGATCGACAAGTTGGACAACCAGTCGATCGCTTCCGGCCAGTTCATCATCGGC
>JBGQGO010000466.1:0-4907 GCA_041497455.1 Blastocatellia bacterium
CAGCTCACGTCGTCGTTTCCAAAAGTCATCCTCGAGAACTTCTATCGCAAGAGCCGCAACTCGATCGAGTCGGGCAAGAAAGAAGCGCCGTTCGGTTACGTGATTCCGGCGGGCCAGCGGGATATGACTCGCGTGGCGTTACTCGTCAACACGCTTTGCATGCAAGGCATCGAGGTTGGCCGCGCTACGTCCGAGATCAAAGTCAAAGAAGGAACCTTCGCGGCCGGTTCGCTGGTGATCAAGCGCGATCAGCCTTATGGCAGGCTGGCGAAGATCCTTCTCGAGAAGCAGGATTTCCCTGATCAGAACCTTCGAACCTATGACGACACCGGTTGGACGATGGGCCTGATGAGTCACGCCGAGGTGAAAGAGATCGCCGACAAGTCGATTCTCGACGTCGACGTCCAACCCGTAGACAGGCTCGATATCAAAGGAACCGTCGCGGGCGGTCAGGCTCCGGCGGCGTATGCGATCGCACACTACGGCTCGAACAACATGATCACGCTTCGGTATCGACTGAAAGACCTCAAGGTGCAAGCCGCCGAACAGTCATTCAAAGACGCCGCCACCGAGTTCCCGGCCGGGTCGTTCATCGTGAACGCAAATCAGAGCGGCAAAGATGTTCAAGCGCGCGTCAAAGCGGCGGTCGAGCCGCTTGGATTGACGGCAGCAGCGCTCGCGAAAACGCCAGACGTGCCGATGCACGAATTGGATCTTCCGAGGCTGGCGGTCTACAGCACGTGGGGCAACACGCAAGAAGTTGGTTGGGTGCGTCATGCGCTGGACAAGTTCGAAGTGCCTTTCGATCTGATCTATAAGGAGCGCGTCAAGAAAGGCGACTTGCGCGCTTCCTATGACGTGATCGTCGTGCCCAATCAAGGACGCGGCGGAAAAGGACTCGTCTATGACATCGAGCCCAAGAGCAAACCGATCGCGTACACCAAGACCGAGCGATTCAAGAACCTCGGGATGTACGGCGAGTCGGAAGACATCACAGGAGGCATGGGCATCACCGGCGTTGCTGAGGTCGAGAAGTTCATAAACGCAGGCGGCTTGCTGGTCACGCTTGGCAGCGCGAGTTTCTTCCCGGCGGAGTTCGGCCTGACACGAACGATCGACGCCGGCAGGACCTCGCCGCAGTTTTACGGACCGGGGCCAATTGTTGAAGCCGAGATACTTCAGGCAGCGCACCCGATCTTCTATGGCTATTCGCAGAGGACTGTTCCAGTGCGTTACGCAAACGGACCTTTGCTTCAAGTGCCCGACCGTGATCGCGGCAGTCAGGTGTTGATGCGGTTTCCGGGCGGCGATAGATCGGTGCTGAGCGGCTTGATGAAGGGCGCGAGCGAGATTCGAAATCGTCCGGCAATTGTCGACGTGCCTGTAGGCCGCGGCCGCGTGCTGCTGTTCTCAACGAATCCCTGCTATCGATGGCAGAACTTCGGCGAGTTTAACATGCTGTTCAACGCGGTGCTGAATTTCAACGACATCAAGACCGTGCAGAAGAAGCCTGACCAACCACCGGACGGGCAAGAGAAGTAGACGAGAATCAGAGTGACTCTTGGCGCTCTTTGCGGACCTTTGCGTCTTTGCGCGAAACTGTACTCAACGCAAAGACGCAAAGGTTCGCAAAGACGCAAAGACTCTTCAAGAAATCCGCCGCAAGAGATTTCTAACCTGCCGTTCTACTATCGCGGTTCAGTAATTGCCGAGCAGCCCGTAAAAAGAAGTCCCCAATACAAGAGCGTCACAAGAATACGTGCGCTGGCGAAAAGTCCAAACGCACGACTATCAAGATTCGTGAGCGGAGGTGTGCCCAATGAGATTCGTGAAACAGAACAGATGGTCGAGAACTGCCCTGGCGTTGATTTGCGTCGCGATTGCTACTTTGCTGTTTTCACTCGCGCCGCGTAACGAAGTATTCGCCGACGACAACGAGCTTGCAGCCGTTTTTCGCAACGGCTCGCTCGAAGTCAACGTTCCCAACGAACCAAGTACGGCTAACAACCGCGCGCTTAGCATCGAAGTCCTTGACCCGAACGATAAGCTTGTCGCGAAGGTCGTCCGGTCCGCTTCGCCGTCAGACAACCGCGCCCTAAGAGTCACGGTTCCGCTTGATAAGAGCGTGGCCCTCGAAGACCTCGCGTGGGATCGCTTGAAGATCAACATCGGCGATTCATCAAAGATCGTTTCGATTTCAGAGATACTGCGCGTGCCGGTTGTTCGCATCTTCGCTCAGCGCGCGTATGCCGGGGGCTCGCCTGCCTCGGTTCGAATCATCACCGTCGATTCTAAGGGCGGCGATCCACTGCGCGACAGCCGTGTGAAGCTCGAGCTTGTAAACGGGGACCGCGCGACAACGTTGTTCGCCGGCCGGACCGACTCGTTTGGCACGGCGCAGGTAGCTTTCACTCTTCCCGCTGAAAGCTACGGCTCGCGCCAGTTGCGCGTGACGGCGGACACCTCGCTAGGCGCGGTCACTGCCAATCAACCGATCCAGCTCGAGCGGCGTGACCGGATACTGCTCACGACCGACAAGCCATTGTATCAGCCCGGCCAGACGATTCATCTGCGAGCGCTCGCTCTCGATGGGCCGAGTCACGCAGCCATCGCCGATCAGCCGATCGTGCTTGAAGTCGAGGACGGCAAGGGCAACAAGGTTTTCAAGAAGCGGCATCGCACCGATCGATTCGGCATCGCGTCGGCCGACTTCGAGCTTGCAGACGAGGTCAACTTCGGGCCTTATCACATCCGCGCCATCCTGGGCGAAGCCGATGCCGCATCCACTCAGGAAAAGACCGTGACCGTTGACCGCTACGTGCTTCCGAAGTTCAAAATCGAAGTTGAATTGTCGGGCGACGCCGCGAAGCAACAGTCGAGCTATTATTCGCCGGGCGAGACCGTCTCTGGAAAGATCACGGCTCGTTATCTGTTCGGCAAGCCGCTTACGAACGCAGAAGTGACCGTGGTTCTGACAACATTCGACGTTCAAGCAGTCGAGCTCGGACGGCTGAACGGAAAGACAGATGCTGAAGGTCATTTTCCGTTTTCATCCAAGCTGCCTGATTTCTTTGCGGGCCGCTCGACTCAGCAAGGCAGCGCTCCTGTTTCAATCGCTGTTGAGGTGAAAGATACAGCTCACCACAGCGAGACCAAGTCGCGTAACGTCCTGGTGTCGAAGACGCCCATACTGATCATGGCCGTCCCCGAAAGCGGGCGGCTTCTGCCCGGACTTGAGAACCGCGTTTACATCCTGACCTCTTACCCCGATGGAACGCCGGCCGAGACCACGATCACCGGCAACATCACTCCGGCGCGTATCAAAACAGATGCAAGCGGGGTTGCTGCGGTTTCACTTCGCCCGGGGAGCGGCCCGGTCGTTCTGAACCTCAAAGCCGCCGACGCGCGAGGCCGCGCCGCCCAGGCCGACGTGAAGCTCGAGAGCGCCGCCGGATCTCAGAGCCTGATGCTTCGCACCAATCAGGCAGTCTACAAAGTCGGAGACGCGCTTCGACTCGAAACGATCTCAACGAAGCAGCGCGGCGCCGTGTACATCGACGTAGTGAAAGACGGCCAGACGCTTATCACGCGTGCGATTGAAACCTCGAACGGGCGCGGAGGTCTTTCACTGGACCTGACGCCCTCAATGTTCGGAACCCTTGAAGTTCGCGCCTATCAAATCACATCGGACGCCGATCCAATCTCGGACCGCCGGCTCGTCTACGTTGATCCCGCGGACGATTTGAAAGTCGAAGTGTCGGCCGAGCAGGAGAGCTACAAGCCGGGCGAAGACGCGTGTGTCCATTTTCGTGTGACTGACCGATTGGGCCGGCCTGTGTCGGCGGCGCTCGGCGTCGAGATCGTCGACGAAGCTGTGTTCGCGCTCTCGGACAAGCAGCCGGGCTTTGAAAAGGTATTCATGTATCTCGAAAAGGAACTGCTGACACCTCGTTACGAAGTGCATCAGTTCTCTTTCGAGAAGGTTCTGCTCGACGATTTCGAAGGCGAGAAACCTGTCGCTCAACGCGAGCGCGCGGCAAGAGTGCTTCTTGCAGCGGCGGGCGCGGTGCGTGACAAGGACGTGCGCGTATCGTTTGGCCGCGAAGCAATAGAAGCAAAGCGCAGTCAGTATCTTGCGCTCTATGCCGGGCGGCTCAACGAAAAGGCGCAAGCGATAGCTCGCGCGATGACTGCTTACTATGAGCGTCACGAGGCTGCGCCTTCGGGCTTCAACCGCGACCTGCAGTTATTTACGGCGGAAGGGAACGCGCAGAGCAAGATACTCGAAGACCCCTGGGGCAATCCGCTGACCGGCGACGGGAGATTTACTACAAATGCTAACTCGTATTTGACCCTTCGCTCGATGGGGCCGGACCGCCGCGCGGGTACTGCCGATGACATCAGCTTTCAGGTCTACGCGCAGCGCAAACCGCAGACTAATGCGAATCGCTATTCGCCTTTCAAAGGCCAAGCGACCGTGCGCGACGATGTGATCGCAGGAGGACGAGTTGCGATCGAGGGGACGGTCAAAGACAGAGACGCGAACGCGATTGCCGGGATCAAGGTGTCGGCGCGGCGAGTAGCAAACGGCATGACCATTTCGGTGTACACGGACGCAAGCGGACGCTTCACGATACCGAATCTCGCGCCGGGTAGTTATCAAGTGGTCTTCGAAAGCGAATCGTATCCGCCAAGCGTTTACCGGATGCTGTCGCTTAACGCGGGCGGGCGAGGGATCGTTGAGGCTGCGCTCGAGTCGCGCGGCCTCACGCCTGTTACTTTGACCGCTTATTTGAATTACAGCGGCGAGTTCGGACAGGCAATCGACTTCACAGGAGGCATTGCGGGGCGGGAGCGTCTTGAAATGAGAAAGGACGTTGCGGGCTTAGCCGACCGGGCGGCCGGCG
>JBGQGO010000467.1:0-4876 GCA_041497455.1 Blastocatellia bacterium
AAAGCGGGGCCAGGGGAAATCTACCGGTTCGACCTTCAGTTCGGCAGCTTCGGACCAATTGCGTTGCTCAAGCGCCCACCGCGCAGGAATCGCGGCGAACGAGTACGCACACTTGAAACTCTCGGGATCGGTCTTGCGAATTGCCTTAAGCTCGTCGAGCACGGCGTGAGCTTCACGATCACGCGCCTGTTGCAGATAAGCGTATGCGAGATAGTCCATCGCGTGAAGCTGTTCGTCCCACGCGCCAGCCAGGTGATTCTTCCGCGCGTAATCCTTAGCTGCGTTCTCGGACTTGATGTTCGTCGCTACGTCTTCGTCCCACAAGCCGAGCCTCGTAAAGATGTGTGAAGGCATGTGAAGCGCGTGAGCCGAGGACGGCGCTATGTCGGCGTACCTGCGCGCGGCTGCAAGCGCAAAGTGAGCAAGCGGTGGATAGTCGTAGCTATGAATCAAATAATGCGCGACACCCGGATGCTCGGGTTGCAGACGCAGCATGCGATTGAGAATTGCGGCCGCCTTCTTCTGTTTCGCGTAAGTCTTGTCCATCGGCGACGCCGCCAACGCACTCGCGTTCAACGCAAGCGCGTAAAACACACCCGCCTCGCGATCGCCCGGGTAAAGCATGTAAACCTGCTCCATGGCGTGCTCATAGCGAGCGGCTCGTGTCGAATGATCGACTTTTTCCCAGTCGTCAAAGAACTGGGCGATCGCGTCTATGTAGTCTCGCTCGCGTTTGGTTTTCGCGCCGATATGCTTCGCTTCTTGGACCGCACGAGCCCCCTTCTTTAACTCTGCGGGGCTTGGTGGGGCCCAAAGCTGATGGTAGAGGCTCATTGCGGCACCCCAGTGAGCCATGGCGCACTTCGGATCGCTGATCGCGATATCGTTGAACGCTCGCTCGGATTCGCCGTACTCAAACGAATGCAGCCAGGCCACTGCGCGGTTGAATTGTCCTTGTGACTCCGTCGAGCAAGAAACAACGAACCTGACCTTCCCTATCTTCTCGCCTGGTTCGTGGTGTTGGTGTTCTTCTTGCGCGGCGGCTATCGCGGGGCATAGCAAAACGAGTAAGATTCCGGCGACTTTCTGATTCAGCAGTATTGGCATCGATTGCGCCTCCCTGTTATTTCCGCTTCCGCGCTTCTGCTTCCGCCAGCCAGCCACGCTTCAACTTTTCCGGCGCCACGCTTGAGAGGTAGGGCTTGATGTCGAGAATCGGTGTGCCGTCAAGCATGTCAACACCGCGGACATGCAGGCGCGGGCCTTCTCGACGGATCAATTCAACTACAGTCAGGCCGATCGGGCTGGGCCGATACGGCGAGCGCGTCGCGAAGACACCGTGCGCGCGGTCGTCCGTCGGAGGCTTTCCAAGCAGCGCGAAACCGTCCGCTTTATGGAATGCCCAGATGACGAACAGGTGCGAGAAGCCTTCGATGTCGGTAAGGCCTTCTTCAAACTCGGGGAGGATATCGAGCACGCCTTCGGCTTGGTGTTCCGCGCCGCAGCCTTTGGGAATCTGAGCTGTTTCAGTGTAAGGGCTGCTGACGAATCCAATGGCTCGCATTTCGAACATAGGTGTGATCTTTGACCTCATTTGGGAAAACGACGTCAGGTTCCTGCAAACGACGTGACTCGACTAGGAAGCCTCAGGCAATCAACCCTTCAATCTCCCGAATGAGCGCCGGGAGGTTAGGGCGTGTGAAACTCATCTCCGGCGCCGGAATGCGATTGTGCTTGATATCGGGCGGCACATGCTTATGGTGAGGGTGCGTCGTGGCCAGAGTAGGCTCGTCCGGGTGCGGGAAGTCATCATACCAATACAATCGTTCTTCAACGTTGTAGACTTCGTATCCATAAGACGTGATTAGCCCCGCGTCGAAATCCAACTCCTCGCGCAGCCGAAGCCGGAAGCCGTTTGAGAACAAGATGTCGCCTTCCGCGATCCCCGTGTACGGACTGGCCGACCAGACCGATATCGTAGAACTAACAACGCCAGCAACGGAGAGCTGCTCTGCCACAAACTGGCTGTACCCCGCCAACGACTTGAGCGCATCGACCGTCATCGTCAGTAAGCCGGCTGCAAGCGCAACGTATCAGCCACATCGACGTGTTCAATCTGTTTAGTATACGTATCTTTTCGCCGCCGCCACGTTTCGTAGATACCTTTCCACCTGCTGAAGTCACCGCGAGTCTCGTCGTACTCGTCATAACGTGCCAGCTTGCCGGTGGTGAGAGCATCGTAGAAATCCTCACTCAGTACGCCATACTTCTCCTCGTAGAGAGTCAATCGGCGCTCAAGTAATTTCATCTCTATTACAAGCTCGTGGATTTCCATAACTCACTCCTGATGACAAACTACTCTTCGATAATCTCCCACCCGCCCTGGTATTTGTCCAACTGTCCTCGCGTGTACTCATCGATCGGGTGCTCGCGTTCGGGCGAAACGACGTGCTTGGGCGAGCCGCACAGTTCAGTCGAGAAGTACCGCTGTCCTGAATCGCAAATCATCGTCACGATGCGTTCCATCTTCGAGTGGCGCTTTGCAAGCTTGATCGCTGCGACTACGTTTGCTCCCGACGAGATGCCGCAGAAGATGCCTTCCTCTTTTGCAAGCCGCCGGGCCATTTCGATCGCTTCGTCCGATTTGATGGTAACGATTCCATCGAGCAGGCTCAGATCGAGATCGCGCGGAACGAAGCCGTCGCCGATCCCTTCAATCTTGTGCTCGCCCCACTCGCGCCGGGACAGCAGAGGGCACTCGGCGGGCTCACCCGCGTAGAGCTTGATCTTCTTTTTCTTCTCGCGCAGGTATCGCCCGATGCCCGTCAACTGCCCGCCGGTCCCTTGCGTGCCGACATAGGCGTCGAGCTTGCCGCCGGTCTGCTCCCAGATTTCCGGTCCGGTGGTCTTGTAGTGGGCTTTGATGTTGTCGGGGTTATCGAACTGTGAAGGCACCCAATACTTCTCGGGGTCCTGCTGGCGAATCCGCTCGAGCTTCTGGAGCGCGAGATCCACATCAGACTCGCCCCCCGGCGTGTAGATCATCTGAGTGCCATAAGCTACATCCATCTTCTTTCGCTCTTCGCTCATTCCTTCGGGCATCACTATGATGCAGGCGTAGCCCTTGACCGCGGCGACGAACGAGCAAGCGATTCCGGCATTACCGGTCGAGCATTCGAGTATGGTCATCCCGGGCTTCAGGTCGCCTCGCTTCTCTGCGCGTTCGATCATGTTCAGATAGATTCGATCCTTGAGCGAGCCCGACGGGCTGAAGTATTCGAGCTTGACGAGGATTTCCGGTTTGACGTCAGCGGTGACGCGATTCAATCGCACGAGCGGCGTATTGCCTATGCAATCGAGGATTGATTTTGAGTGCTTGCTATAGCGAGTCCAGTTCGACATGGTTCAGTGATCACCTTTCTCGAAGCGTTTATCTAAGAGGCGTCACTTTATCAGAACCTCGCGGGACTTTCACCTGAATCCAATACGGCTAACACGGCGACGGTGTTCCGCGCACGAAGAAGACTTGAAACGCGCGCGCTGATCGAACAATGCGTCACTGGCAGCGCAAGGTGGAACGCGAGCGGCTGACCGAATCCGGCACTGGCGGCGCAAGTTGCCCACTTTTCTCTAGCCCAGGCGTTTACGCCTGGGTTCGCGTCGGCCATGGATGCATAGCCCCTTCAGGGGCTTTCCCTAGCCCCTTAGTTTTTCCGTGTGGTGCGCAGCTTTTCTCTAGCCCAGGCGTTTACGCCTGGGTTCGCGTCGGCCATGGATGCATAGCCCCTTCAGGGGCTTTCCCTAGCCCCCTTCAGGGGGCTTCCACCCACTCGCCTTCAGGCCAGTCGTCCGCATCAATCTCCGTGCGCTCGAGGACCACGGATAACGATCCGCGGCGGTGATGTTCTTCCTGGTTGTCGATGTAACGCGACACTTTTGGCAGTTCATCCCGACGCACGCTCAACACGCCGTAGCCCTCTTGCCATTTCAGTTTGAACCTTGGAGCGATTTCCTTGTTGACGCGAAAAGACGTCGCCCCTTTCACTTGCCCAATGAACTCTGCGACCAACACAGTCGGCGGTAGTCGCACGAGCAGATGAGCGTGGTCCGGCATCGCGTTGTGACGAATCGGCCAACCGCCGCGAGTCTTCGTTTCCTCGTTGAGAATCTCGAGCAATCGAGGCCGCCATTCACGGCTAACGAGCGGCTCGCGCGAACGCGTTGTCCAAACAAAGTGATAGTAGAGTTGGTGGAAGGTGTGAGGCATAAACCCTCGTTCCGGCTAAAGCCGATCGAGAAGCCCCCTGAAGGGGCTTTGTGATCAGTTGCCCCTCGCCACCCAGGCGTAAACGCCTGGGCTAGGGAAAAAGAACCAAAGAACTTTTAACCCAGGCGGGCGAGAGTCTACTACGATCTGGCACGAATCACAAAACACCGATTCGCATTCGCGGAAGACGACAAAGAACCTGACGGAGCGAGCGTCACGACCCGAGATTAGAAACACGGGTGCGAACCGGCGGCAAGACTTACAAAACTGACATCAATGGAACCTCGACCGGGACTTTGGGGCGCGCAATTTGCACGCGTCGAGATTTACAACCTGCCGTCAGCTCGGATACAGTTCCGATTCGGGAGCCACCTATGAAATCAAGAGCGATCACCCTCATTGCACTCGCACTGATGATCAGTTTTTATTTCTACCGCGCTGATTGGAACACATCCTCGCAAGCAGGAGCTAAGCCGGGCGCGAAAAAGATCAAGCTCTATTCCGTTACTCAGAAAGGATTCTTTATGAGCGAAAAGGTCGTCAAAACGGACGCCGAATGGAAACAGCTACTCACTGCCGAGCAATACGAAGTCACTCGCCGAAAAGGAA
>JBGQGO010000468.1:0-4873 GCA_041497455.1 Blastocatellia bacterium
AGGGCGAACTGAAAGACAAGAAGCTCCCACCGTACCCGTTCGACGACACCGACCTTTACAAAGTGATTGAAGGCGCCGCTTACACCTTGAGCGTCCATCCCGACCGGAAGCTCGAAGCTTATGTAGACAGCTTGATTGAAAAGATCGCCGCCGCGCAGGAGAAGGACGGCTATCTCTACCCGGCCCGCACTATCGATCCGCGGAAGCCTCACCCCTGGGCCGGCGCCGCGCGGTGGGAGTTGGAAAGGGTCGACAGCCACGAGCTGTACAACCTCGGGCATCTTTACGAAGCGGCGATTGCCTACTATCAAGCGACCGGCAAGCGCGCGCTGCTCGAGATAGCTCTAAAGACCGCGGACTTGCTCGACAGGACTTTTGGACCGGGCAAGCAATCGATCTGGCCAGGCCATCAGATCACCGAGATGGGACTCGCGAGGCTGTATCGAGCTACGGGCGACGAACGTTATCTCAAGCTGGCGAAGTTTCTACTCGACGCGCGCGGCCCGGACGGCGCGAAGGGCAGCGGACGCACGTACAACCAGTCGCATTTGAAAGTAGTGGATCAAACCGAAGCTGTCGGACACGCCGTCCGCGCAACCTACATGTATTCGGGCATGGCTGATGTCGCGGCTCTGACGGGCGACGTTTCCTACATCAACGCCATCGATAAGATCTGGGAGAACGTCACCAGCGCGAAGCTCTACATAACCGGCGGCATCGGCGCGACCGGTTCGGGCGAGGCGTTCGGCGGCAACTACGAGCTGCCGAATATGACCGCCTACAACGAGACCTGCGCGGCCATCGGCAACGACTACTGGAACCATCGGCTTTTTCTGCTCCATGCCGACGCGCGCTACATCGACGTTATGGAGCGGACGCTTTACAACGGGTTGATCTCCGGAATCTCGCTTGATGGCAAGCTGTTCTTCTATCCGAATCCGCTTGAATCCAACGGCCAGCATCAGCGAAGCCCGTGGTTTGGCGTCGCCTGCTGTCCCGGGAATATCACGCGATTCCTGGCGTCTGTGCCAGGCTACGTCTACGCGCAGCAAGGCAGCAAACTTTACGTGAACCTTTTTGCGTCGAGCACCGCCGATATCAAGATGGACAACGGCCGCCGCGTGAAGCTGATCCAGGAGACTCGTTATCCGTGGGACGGCGGCGTGAAGATGACTGTCAACCCGGATCGCAGCGGGAACTTCACTATCAACGTTCGTATTCCCGGCTGGGCTCGCAACGAAGCGGCGCCGGGCGAGCTTTATCGTTTCACTGATCAGGCCGGCGAAGCAGTGACGCTGAAGGTCAACGGGAGGGGAATTCCTCTCAAAATCGACAAAGGCTACGCGAGCCTCGATCGAACCTGGAAGCGAGGGGACGTGATCGAGCTTGCGCTCCCGATGCCGATACGCCGTGTAGTCGCTAACGAACGTGTCGAAGCGGATCGCGGGCGGGTCGCCCTGCAGCGCGGGCCGATAGTTTATTGCGCCGAGTGGCCCGACAACTTTCAAGGGCACGTGCGCAACTTGATGCTGACCGATGACGCGAAGCTGACCGCTGAGTTCAGGAGCGGATTGCTTGGTGGAGTCACGGTCATCAAAGGCGCCGCCGTAGCGCTTGCGTACGACGAGCAGAACAAGGCAGTCAAGAACGAGCAGGAGTTCACCGCGATACCTTACTATGCGTGGGCTAATCGCGGCCCCGGCGAAATGATCGTCTGGATTCCCAGTAGCGAAGCGGCGGCGAGGCCTTTGCCGCGGCCAACCGTAGCTTCGACGAGCAAGGTCACTGTTTCAGGCGGCCGCAATCCGCGAGGGATAAACGACCAGGCAGAACCCAGGTCATCGGAAGACGCCTCGAACACCTACTTTCATTGGTGGCCGCGGAAGGGCACTACTGAATGGGTTGAATACGCCTTTGAGAAACCCGCCGCGGTTTCCGAAGTCGAGGTCTACTGGTTTGACGACACCGGACACGGCGAATGCCGCGTGCCTCGTTCGTGGCGGGTTCTCTATAAGGATGGCGATCAGTTGAAGCCGGTTGAGAATCGGGAAGATTATGGCGTTGAGAGGGATCGCTACAACAAGCTCAGCTTCAAGCCGGTGACGACGAGTGCGATACGGCTTGAAGTTACGATGCAACCGAACTGGTCGGCGGGTATTCAGGAGTGGAAAGCGAAGTGAAGAACCGATGAGTTGGGAAAAGGCCCGTGTGAATCCGTCAAATCCGTATCATCGGTGGTCTATTGAGTTCGGAAGAATATCTTTACTCGTGCCGCATAGACCACGGATGACGCTGATTCGACGGATTTGCACGGATCTGGCATCAGCATCTAACCGCAGAGGGCGCAGGGTGTCGCAGAGGGATGCAAGAACCTCTGCGGGCCTCAGCGTTCTCTGCGGTTTATCATCTGCCGTTCTCGGTCAAGCCCTCCCGACTTTCCAATAAACCGCGTAGCGCTCTTCGAGCAGCTTGTAGAAAGGCACGAGCGCGACGTTCTGAGCTTGGCCAACCGTACGAAACTCGAGCGAGCGGCCCGGGACCGGCTCGATCCAATCGCGCGGGTCTTGCGACTTGGTTTTGAATTCAGGCGCGGAAACGGGCTTGCCTTTGTACTCCGGGACCTGGCGGATTTTCGTCGGTTCAGCGCGAAGTATTTCCTTCGTTAGACCTTCTGTTCCGAGGCGCCCGGTCAATACCAGCGGGCCGTACATCACCGCTTGAAGACTTGAATCGTCAGGCATCGAGTGTACGTGCAAGCTCATCGGCACCGTGACTTCAACTTTGTCGCCGTCCTGCCACGTGCGATTCAATACAAAATAGCTGCTCGGCTCGGCGAAGCTCTCAAGCTCTCGCCCGTTGAGCTTCACCGTTCCTCCTCGAGTAGCCCAATAAGGCACGCGAATGCGAAGCCGCATTGGCGCCGGCGTCTTGCAGCGCAAGCTGAGAGTTGTTGTGTCTGTCTTGGGGAACGTTGTCTCCTGGATTATCTTGAGCCCCTTCTCAGGCCACTCGACCTCCGAAGCGATGAACAGATTCACATACACGCCGTCATCATCGTGGAAGTAGATGCTGTCGCCGAGCTTGGCGAATGACTCGACGCCGCTCCCGGTACAGCACCAGAATGCGTCCAGCGGCAACCCGAACAGCTTCCAATACCCGGAAGCGAGCGAAACGTAGTACAGCGTCATTCCGTCATCTGGATGCTGCGTGCCGAGTATGCCGTTGTACAGCGCGCGCTCGTAGTAATCCGCGGCGCGCGGATCGGCGGTCCAACCAAAGACGTGACGTGTAAGCTTCAGCATGTTGTATGTGCAGCAGCACTCCTGCGTGTAGCCGCTCAACTCGCCGGCGAGTTTGCCGGGGTCAGATTTCCATCCTTCGCCGTTACTCGTCCCGCCGGTGCAGTAACATCGTTTGCCGGTCACCTCTCGCCAGAAATAATCGGCGATGTCGCGGAAGCGAGAGTCGCCCGTGAGTTCGTAGCGGCGCGCGGCTCCGATAATTTTCGGAATCTGGGTGTTGACGTGAAGCCCCTTCAATTCGTCGCGGCCTTCGGCTAGCGGAGCAAAGATTCGTTCGTGATCGAAACGCGCCGCGAGTTGACGGTAGCCCCGGTCGCCGGTAACGGCGAAGAGGTTGTACAAGACGTCATTCATGCCGCCGTACTCTCGTTCGAGCACTCGCGCCATGTGCGATTCGCCGAGCGGATCAACCCACCGGCGCGTCCAGTTTGCCATCCCCTTCAAAAGATCAAGAGCCTGCGCGTTATCGCAGTAAGTGTGCATATCCAGCAAGCCCGCCATGATTTTGTGCAGAGTGTAAAACGGCGCCCAGACGTTTGTGCCAGCTCTCAGCCGATCAAAGAAGGTTTCGGGAAAAGCGCTGAGATACCCGTTGCCAAGAGCTTTCTGACACTTCGCCAGCTCCGCCACCAATTGATTGCCTCTCGCTTTGAATGACTCGTCGCCGAGGCTGGCGTTCATCAAGGCGCAAGCAGTCAAATAATGACCGGTGAAATGACCCCGCAGCTCGTTTTCAGGCTGCTCCCAGCCCCCGAGCGGTTTTGCTGAGCTAGGCAGACCAGCGGTGATGCGAAACATGTGCAGCAAGCTGTCCGGGTTGAGGCTCGCCATGTACTTGCGGTTGACTTCGGCGGCGTCGAGAAACGGTCCGCGTCGAAGCCGAACCTGCTTGAGATCAAACGGGCGCGCCTTGATCCGGCCCGCGTCGCGAGCTTGAAACGATAGAGCGCTCACGCGCGGCCAAAGCGGAACCGTTAGCGTGGCCGCCGCCCGGGCGATAAAGCTTCTTCGAGTAGTTTGCATGATTGAAGCTCCGGTGTTGCAGAAAACCCTGCGGACGAAGGTTAGAGATCCGCGCAAATCCGTCAAATCCGTGTCATCGGTGGTCTATGCGTTCGGAAAGGCCACTTTTGCTAGCGCTGCATAGACCGCTGATGAAACTGATTTGACGGATTTGCACGGATTTCTTTGTTGATTTGATCGCCAGCGAAATGCTACTAGTACGCCGCTGCGTCCATGAGGCCGCGGCGATCAGAAGAACGACGCGCATCCTACTTGACGTCGTTGGCTCTTCGGAGCCGTTCCAACTCTTCGCGCAACTGGATGGCTTCGGCCTCCGCTTGCCGCCGCGCGTCAGACTCTTCCGTCGGTGTTGGTAGGAAGCGCTGCGCTTGCGGATCATACAATCGCAGAGTCTCTCCGGTGTCGACTAACTCCAGACCCAAAGCCTCGCTGCGCAGCCGCCCGCCTTCTACTTCCATTCGGACGTATTGACCGTCTTCAAGGCGATAACCAACAAGAGGCTCGATGAGATAATCTCGCTCGGGGTCAAAGATGAAGTATTCCCGCAC
>JBGQGO010000469.1:0-4843 GCA_041497455.1 Blastocatellia bacterium
GAATCTTGAGCAAACCCGCAATTGGTTCATCATCGACGCTGACGGTAAGACCGTGGGCCGGCTTGCGACTATCGCCGCCAGGCTGCTGATGGGAAAGAACAAAACAACGTATACGCCGTTCCTCGACATGGGCGATCACGTGGTGATCATCAACGCCGAGAAGGTAGTCTTCACAGGAAACAAGTTGAAGGACAAGGTCTATCGGCATCACACCGGTTGGCCGGGCGGGCTCAAGGAAGTTACCGCTGAGAAGATGCTGCAGCGTCATCCGGAGCGAGTACTCGAATCGGCGATTCGCGGAATGCTGCCGAAGAACAAACTCGGCCGCAAGATGGGCAAGAAGCTGAAGGTATACGCTGGAGCGGACCATCCGCATCAAGCCCAACGACCCGAGCCGCTCCCGTGATGAACTGCTAACGTTGAGCCCGTCTGGCGGGCTTCGTTGTGATTTGGAGGAGATTTCATAGTGGCAGAAACGATTCAGAATTACGGTACTGGCCGCCGCAAGAGCGCGACCGCCAGAGTTTTTCTCAGGCCCGGCACCGGAGAGATCACCGTCAACAAGCGGAAGTTTGAAGACTATTTTCAGAACGAGACCCACCGGATGGTCATCCGGCAGCCGCTTCACTTGACCGACTCAGTCAACAAGTTCGATGTATTGGTGAACGTAAACGGCGGCGGGCCCGCCGGACAGGCGGGCGCCGTGCGACACGGAATCACGCGCGCGCTGTTGGAGATGAACCCCGACTTTCGAGCCAGGCTGAAGAAGGCGGGCTTCGTCACGCGCGACCCGCGGGCGAAAGAGCGCAAGAAGTACGGCCAGAAGGGCGCTCGCGCGCGCTTCCAGTTCTCGAAGCGGTAACGCTTAGTGATGCGTGAAACGTGATGCGTGACCAGCGAAACTAAACGGTCACGCATCACACAATCCATTGCCGGTTCTCGCGATTGGTTGTTCCAGCAGGACAATTTGGAACGCGGACCGGTGAGTACATAAACCAATTCACGTGTGTAGGAGGATCGATTGGTCACAGTAACAATGAAGGAATTGCTTGAAGCTGGCGTTCACTTCGGACACCAGGTCAGGCGTTGGAACCCGAAGATGAAGGAGTATATCTTCGGGGAGCGAAACGGAATCTACATCATTGATCTTCAGAAGACCCAGCGGCTCTTTAAGGAAGCGGTCAAGTTCGTAACTCAGAAAGGCATGGACGGCGCGAGTTTCATGTTCGTCGGCACCAAGCGCCAGGCGCAGGATGCGGTGGAAGAAGAGGCAAAGCGTTGCGGGCAGTTCTACGTCAATCAGCGCTGGCTCGGCGGATTGCTGACGAACTTCCAGACCGTGCAGAAATCCATCCAGCGCATGAAGGACATCGAGACGATGCGCACTGATGGGCGCTTCGATGCGCTGACCAAGAAAGAGCGTCTCGGACTCGATCGCGAACACGCGGCGCTCGAGAAGAACCTGGCCGGCATACGCGATATGAAGGTGCTGCCCGACGTTATCTTCATAATCGACTCCAATAAAGAAGAGATCGCCGTTCACGAAGCTAACAAGCTAGGCATCACGACTGTCGCCATCGTCGATACGAACTGCAACCCGGACGGCATCGACTACATCGTGCCCGGAAACGACGACGCGTTGCGCGCCGTGCGTTTGTTCGCCGCGAAGATGGCCGACGCGATTATCGAGGGTCAGCAGACTGTGAAAGAAGGCGGCGCCGAAATCGGGGAAGCTGGAGAAGGCGCAGAAGCCGTTGCCTCCGGGACACCCGAGACGCCACGCGAGCGTTCTGAGAGAGGTGACCGTGATCGTGGCGGACGAGGACGCGGACGTGGGGGCGAACGTCGAGGCGGACGCCGCACGACTTACGTGCCGCCAGGCGCGCCTCCAATACCCGAGCCGGTCATTCCTGAAGCAGCGTCTGCGCCCGCGCCCGAGAGCGCGCCGATAGAACCCGAGCCGGTTGCCGTTGCGACGAGCGAAGCCGGGCAATCTGAGGAAGCTCCGAAGGCCGAAACCGCAGAAGCTTCAGAATAAAGGCAAAGATAAGAGCATCGCTCGGCAAGATTGGCTTCTTTGCCTTGCCTGTTCACATCCTCTATCAAGCAATTCATATAGACAGGGAGAGTCACGTAGTAATGTCCAACGTAACACCAGCAACAATCAAAGCGCTCCGGGAAAAAACGGGCGCAGGCATGATGGAATGCAAAAAGGCGCTCACAGAAGCCGAGGGCAATGAAGAAAAGGCCATCGAGAATCTGCGCAAGCACGGGCTTGCATCCGCAACGAAAAAAGAGGGACGCGTGGCCGCCGAAGGGCTCGTCAACGCGTACATCCACGCAGGTGGAAAGATCGGAGTGCTTCTCGAGGTCAACTGTGAGACTGATTTCGTCGCGCGTGGGGAAGAGTTCCGGGCCTTCGTTCACGATCTGGCGATGCACATAACTGCGGCCGAACCACGCTTCACAAACAAGGAAGACGTGCCACCCGAAGTGCTCGAAAAAGAGCGCGAGATCGCGCTCGAACAAGCACACCTTGATCCGAAGAACTCGGGTAAGCCTCAGCAGGTGCTCGATAAGATAGTCGAAGGGCGGATCAGCAAGTTCTATCAAGAGACCTGCTTGATGGAGCAAGCCTTCGTCAAAGACCAGAACATCACCGTAGGCGACCTGGTGCGGCAGATGATCTCGAAGACCGGAGAGAACATCAGAGTGCGGCGGTTCACCCGCTACAAGATGGGCGAGGGTATCGAGAAACGCTCATCGAATCTTGGAGCCGAGGTCCAAGACTTACTTGGCGGCAATAAGTAGTTCACAAGAGAGCCTCTCTCGGAGAGGAGCATGGAGTTCAGGCTTTAGCCTGTCTTTGGGATGGCGAAATGAGAAAGACCAGGCTAAAGCCTGAACTCCATGCTCCTCTCCGAGAGAGGCTTTTTTGTTGTCAATCAACTGGCGCTCAGCCATAATCTCACGGGACTATGTCAGCGAAACCAATATACAAGCGAATACTGCTCAAGCTTTCCGGCGAAGCTCTGATGGGAGACCAGGGCTATGGGATCGATCCCGCCACCATCACCCGAATAGCCCAGGAAGTCAATGACGTACACAACCTCGGCGTCGAAGTCGCCATAGTAGTCGGCGGAGGCAACATCTTTCGCGGATTGGCGCTCTCGGCTAAGGGCCTGGACCGCGCGTCGGCTGATTACATGGGAATGCTCGCGACTGTGCTCAACGCGATCGCGCTGCAAGACGCGCTCGAGAATCAGAACGCCTTCACTCGAGTAATGAGCGCGATAGAAATGCAGGAGGTAGCCGAGCCGTTCATCCGCCGCCGCGCGATTCGTCACCTCGAGAAAGGCCGCATAGTCATCTTTGCCGCTGGGACCGGCAATCCCTTCTTCACCACCGACTCAGCCGCGGCGCTCCGAGCACTCGAGATCAAAGCCGATGCGATACTGAAGGCTACTAGAGTCGATGGCATCTACACTGCGGACCCTGTCAAAGACGATACTGCTACGATGTTCGAAACGCTCACCTACCTGGACGTCATACAGCGGGACCTGGAGGTGATGGACACTTCAGCAATCAGCCTGTGCCGCGAACAGGGGCTGCCGATACACGTCTTCAACCTGAATACGCCCGGCAATATCGCCCGCGTGGTTTGTGGTGAGAAAGTCGGAACCGTCGTGAGACCAGATGGCCGCGCCGAGTCCAAGGGGCTGTCCGGCGCGTGAGCTTGCCAGGGCCGAAACCCGAAATCTAGAATCCGCAATCTAAGTTTCAATCTGGTGGAGGATTCGGATGGAGATCAAAGACATCGCCAGTGACGCACGTAAACGGATGGACTCCGCGGTCGAAGACGCGCGCAAGAAGCTTGCGACCGTGCGCACGGGACGCGCATCGGTGAGCCTACTCGACAACGTGACCGTCGAGTATTACGGGACCGAGATGCCGCTCAATCAAGTCGCGACCATTCACGCGCCTGAGTCGACGATGCTGACGGTGCAACCGTTCGATCCAACTCAGCTTGGAAACATCGAGAAAGCGATTCGCGCATCGGAGCTTGGGCTCAACCCCTCAAACGACGGAAAGCTCATTCGGGTGCCGATACCTCTACTCACCGAAGAGCGGCGCAGGCAGATGGTGAAAGTGGTTCACGATATCGCCGAAGAACATCGCACCGCGATTCGCAACGTCCGCCGCGACGCGAACGACCACCTGAAGAAGATGCTCAAGGACAAGACGATCTCGGAAGACGCGGAGAAGGACGGGCTCGATCAAATTCAGAAGCTCACCGACCAGCACATCACAAGGATCAACGAGCTATCGGAGCATAAAGAGAAGGAAGTGATGACCGTATGAGCGCGACGATTGAGTTAGACGAACAGCGGCGTAGTAGTGCGCTCGCGAAGTTAGCGCGTCGTCGCAAGATGCCCTTGCGAAGGGTCCTCGAGCGGGCAGTCGATGAGTTCATCGACCGCGCGGAAGACGAAGATCTGTTGGAGAGCTCCGCTCGGGCTGCACAGCAAACTGGCTTGCGAGAAGCTGACGCAGTCGAGATCGTTCGTAGCTGGAGACGCAGCCACACCTAATCATCTTCGCTTACAATAACCCGACGCTCGGAAGTCGAAACGTAGAACATCTCCACAACGGCCGCGCGGGCAGGAACAAAGCCCAATCTCTCCGCCCATTCAATTACCGTCACGGCGGTTTCATCATCGAATATCTCTTCAAGCCCCAACCCCTGATGCGCCCCAGCTTCGAGCCGATAAAGGTCAATGTGGAAAAATCGCAACCGCCCTTCATGAGAATTGACAAGTGTGAATGTCGGACTGGTCACATC
>JBGQGO010000470.1:0-4841 GCA_041497455.1 Blastocatellia bacterium
ATAACATCGGCCGGCATCTGCTCGACCTCGATGTCCGGCGGGACGCCGACGTTCTCGACTACCCAGCCGTCTTCCGGGGTCCAGATCGCAAGGTTGGGCGCAGTCACCCCGCCGCCATCCATCAACACAGGGAAGCCGAGTATGCCAACCAGCCCGCCCCAGGTGCGCTTGCCGATCAGCTTGCCCAGGCCGAATTTGCGCCACATCCAGGGCAAGAAATCGCCGCCAGATCCTGCGGTCTCGTCGATCAACATCACCTTTGGACCTTGAATCGAAGCGGCCGGCGTCTTGAGATCCGCGCCGTAGCGCATCGCCCAATACGACGCCAGCGGCCGGCGAAGAATGTCGATGTAGTAGTCCGCCGCCTGACCGCCGCCGTTGAACCGCTCGTCTACAATGATCGCTTCTTTGTAGGACTGCGGGTAGAAATAACGTTTGAAGTAGGCGTGGCCCTGATTGGTGGTGTTCGGGACGTAAACATACGCCACGCGGCCGCCGGTCGCTTCGTCGACCTTCTTCAGATTCCCTTCGACCCAGTCGCGGTTGCGAAGCGCGGCTTCGTTGGGGATGGGCACGACCTGAACAGTTCGCGAGCCCGACCCATCCGGATTGGGACCGACGGTGATCTCGATGATCTTGCCCGAAGTATTCTCGAACAAGCTGTAAAGATTCGCGGGTGGCCGCAGGTCCAGGCCGCGGACCGCCAACAGGTACTCGCCCGCTTTCACGTTGACGCCCGGTTCGGTCAGCGGCGAACGAAGCTGGGGGTTCCAGTTCAAGCCGCCGTAGACCTTCTTGAATCGGTAATGCCCGTTCTCAACGGAATAATCCGCGCCCAGCAAACCGCCGGGAACGTTCTTCGGCTGGTACAAGAAATCGCCGCCTCCGACCCGGTGATGACCGACCGCCAGCTCGCTGCACATCCACTGGATGACTCGATTCAGATCGAGGCGAGTGGCCAGATGAGGCAGGAACGCGGCGTACTTCTGCCGCGCCGCATTCCAATCAACACCGTGCATGTTCGTCGCGTAAAAGTAATCTCGATTAATGCGCCACGCTTCGTTGAACATCTGCGTCCACTCGGCGCGCGGGTCTATGCGCACTTCGATATCGTCGACATTGATCTTGCCCTGCCCGGGTTGCGGCTTGGGAGTGACCGAAACTATCGACCACACGTTGTTGCCCGTGTAGAGAATCTTCTTCTTATCGGCGGACACCAGGTAGTCCCTGACACCCGGGATGAACACCTCGTCTTTGCGTTTGTTGAGGTCGTATTGGTGAAGCGAAGACCTCTCGGGACCACCGGGGGCGCCGTCTGTTGCCGGACTCTCGATGTAGTAGAACTGTCCGGCTGCGCCCGCCGCCAGGTCGCGGTAGTTGCCCGGTGGAAGCGGAATCGCGAGAATCCGATTTTCGATTCCCTCGAAGTCAATCGAGAAAGGCTCGGGCGCAGCCTTTGGCGGCTCTTTGGGTTTTTCTTCCTTCTGCACACCCTTCTCTTCGTCGCTCTCTTTAGCGAGTGGGTTCGGCAGATTGTTGCGAAGCACGGCGAGATAGAGCGATTGGGTTGCGCGCATGTCGGCGTTGGACATCGCGAACCAGTCTTTGACCGGGCCGGCGTCGGTGGACCCGAAGAAGTAAAGATACTTGCCGCCTTCGTCGAACACCGGCTCGCTGACTTCGCTCAAGCCGTCGGTGATCTGAAACGACTTGTCCTTCTCGATTGAATAAGCGTGAACCGCTTGAATGTAAGCCTTGGTGTTCAGCGTGTACGCGATCCACTTCGAGTCGGGAGACCAGACGTGATGGATCGTCTTGGCGCGGGTTGGACCGTAGAGGTACTCCGAGGCGATCTTCTTTGATGCTCCGGTTTTCAGATCGAGCCAATAGAGGCTCCATGAATTGTCTGCGTACGAGATATTCTGGCTGTCGGGTGACCACACGGGAACATCATAAAAGCCCGCGCCTGTGACTTTGATCTTGCGGACGTCGCCTTTGCCGTCCTGGCTGCGAATGTGCAGCTCGTATTCGCCTGACTCGTCTGAGAAGTAGGCGATGGACTTGCCGTCGGGCGACCATACGGGCGAGCGCTCGTTCGCGCCGGTTGTATTGGTGAGGTTGCGCGCGTCGCCTTTCTCGGCTGGCGCGGTGATGATCTCACCTCGAAACTCGAACACCGCGCGGGCGCCAGTCGGCGAGATCGAGGCGTCTCGAATGTAGCGCGCGCCTTTCACGAATCGCGCTCGCGTTTCGACCAGATCAGCGGAGACGCCGATCGTCAGCTTTGTGGAGCGTGATGATTTCGGGTCGAAGATGTGAAGGTAGCCGGCTTGCTCGTAAACTATCTGGCCCGCGCCCGCCGATGCGCCCATCACGGGAAAGTCTTTGTGATCGGTGAGCTGTTTGATCGCCTTGGACTTCAGGTTGTAAGAAAACAAGTTGAACTCGCCGTTGCGATCCGAGCGAAAGTAGATCGTATCGCCGATCCACATCGGGTCGACGTCGTTCGCGCGGCTCTCTGGCTGAGGGAGCTTATCGGCGGAGTTGTCATTGAATTTGTAGAGCCATATCGTCGAGGTGAGGCCACCGCGATAATGCTTCCACTGAGTGAACGCCTCGGACAACGGGTTGTAGGCCAGCCTCGACCCGTCAGGCGAATAAGTCGCCTCGGACGCGTTTGGCAGCTTGAGAGGTTCTTCGATGCCGCCTTTGACTGGAACGGTGAATAACTGCGAATACCGCCCGGTGAACACGGCGCGTGGCGATGTGAACAGCACCGCCGATCCATCGGGAGTGAATCCCTGAACGATGTCCGGGCCCGGATGCCACGTCAGCCGCATAGGCACACCACCGGCGACCGGCACGACGTACACGTCCGGATTGCCGTCGTACTGGGCGGTAAACGCGATCAGCGATCCATCCGGCGAGAACGCAGGGTTAGTCTCCTGGCCCTCATCGGCAGTCAATCGCTTGACGTTCTTGCCGTCGAGGCCCGCCACCCACAGATCGCCTGCGTAGATGAACGCGACGTGATCCTTGCTGATCGCCGGCTGTGAGAGCAGCCGTGTGTCGTTGATGTCCACGCCCTGCGCGCCCGCGCACAGAGGCAGGCCGACAAGCATGAATGATAAGAGCGCCACGCGAAGAAACCATTTTCGAATCTCACAAGCGTCGATGTGCATATCTCCTCCTGGTCATGGGAAGCAACGCCAGCGAGCCGTCGCCATTTCCGCCTCTAGAATTCAGTTTCATCACCTTAATGGATGGCGCCGAGAATATCAGAAGCCTCGCTAAGACGACAAGCAACAGGGTGCACGTCCGGAGACTCCGGCAATACCACCCACGGGAGTGGGTGGATGGTTCAAGTCCTGCCTACAGACGAAAGCCGAGCGCTGCATCCCCGAATACCACCCACGGCAGTGGGTGGATCGTTCAGGTGCAGCCTACAACCGAGGCGGCTCGACCCGTCGGTTTTGGTTATCTCTCTCCCCTCGCGCCGTGAGGGGAGAGAGGGTAAAACGAGAATCTCGGGGGTGCCCCTACGTAGGCTGGACTTGAACGATCCACCCACTGCCGTGGGTGGGATTCTAAGGCGCGTCGTGCGGCCTTCGTCTGTAGGCTGCACTTGAACGATCCACCTACTGCCGTAGGTGGTATTCCCCGGAGCACTTACACTGCCTATCGCGACAATGGGTATGCGGCGCGGATGACTTCGACGTAAACGAGAGCTTCAGGCTCCGACATTTCTGATTCTGGACTTTCGTGCACTTCGTATTGATTCCTCGTATAATTGCGCTCGCTCGCTGATGGCTTTCAGCGGCTGCGAGGCGATTCTCGCATTCAGAAAAACTCCGAGGTGGTTACTACACAATGAACAGCATTCCTGAAATAGGCCAGACAGTTCTCAACTTCATCGGCGGAAAATGGGAGCCTTCTGAGTCGGACAAATGGACTGACCGGCACGACCCTGCCGATCAATCCATACTCGTGGCGCGCGCGCCGGATTCGTCGGGCGAAGATGCGCGCCGGGCGATCGAAGCAGCGAGCGGCGCGGCTGCGGACTGGAGCGCGTTGGCTGCGCCTAAGCGTGGCCGGCTGCTCTTCGAGTGGCTCACATGGATGGACGCGCACAAGGATGAACTCGCGAACCTGCTTACACGCGAAGAAGGAAAAATACTCCCCGAGTCCGTCGGCGAAGTGAAACGCTCGATGGACATCGTCGAGTTCACCGCCGGCATGGGGCGCAGGCTTGCCGGGCGCGTGTTCCCAGCGGAAGAAGACGGCGTGTTTTGTTATTCGAGCTCGCAGCCGCTCGGCGTAGTCGGCTTGATCAGCCCGTGGAATTTCCCGGTGGCGATTCCCGTATGGAAGCTCGCGCCCGCCCTCGTCGCGGGCAACACCGCCGTGCTCAAGCCGTCGCCGCTCACGCCGTTGACCGCAACCGCGCTGGTTCGAGGTCTCGAAGAAGCAGGCGTGCCGGCCGGCGTCGTGAACCTTGTCCACGGCGACAGCGCGCCAGGCATCGAGCTGATCTCAAACGAAACCGTGAAAGGCGTCTCCTTCACCGGCTCGACCAAAGTCGGAAAGATGATCGCGCGCGACGGCGGGGAACGGATGCTAAAGCTGCAGTTAGAGCTTGGGGGAAAGAACCCGCAGATCGTGCTGGACGACGCCGATCTCGATCTGGCGGTGAACGGCGTGGTCGCCGGCGGTTTCGGCTCGACCGGTCAGCGATGCACCGCGACGAGCCGCGCGATCGTGACCGAGAAAGTCTACGACGAATTCTTGAGCCGTCTTGTCGCGCGCGCGTCTTCGATTCGCATCGGGCCCGGCATAGAGGC
>JBGQGO010000471.1:0-4833 GCA_041497455.1 Blastocatellia bacterium
ACTCATCGTCTGACAACATCGGCGCGTGGCGTCGAGCCCGCAGTGCCGCGACTTGGTCCACAAAGTCATCAAGTTCCGCTGGGGTCAACCGTTCGGCGGCTTGCACCAATTGCTTGCCTGAAGCGGAAATGTTTTGTTCCATCACCTGTTTCTCCCGTGTGCTTAGAACCGCAACCGCCTGGAGTATACCCCGAGCATACTAGGTTTACCATATCGCGGTCGGAGTTGATTAGCATTGAACGGTAGTTACTCAGTTTCGCGAGCGCCCAACCGCGACAGTGCCAACGTCGGCGAATTCAGCCGGCTTTAATCATCACTCTCTCCGCGCTAATCCTTGACAGTTTGAGCGGCCAGTCTCATGCTGCTTCGGTGTTGAACGAGATTGATTAATCGTCAGACGGCCGAACTGAGGTCGGAGGTGCTTCGTGAAAAAACTATTACTGCTTAGCTTCTCAGTCGTAATTCTCATCTTTGGATTTCAGCAGGAGTCGCAGACTCAAACAAAGTCTCAGACAGCTATTCAGGCAACCGATGGCAGACCAACAGACACCAGGCCTGACAGTTTCAGACCGATCGCCCTCGAATCAGATCAACCGGACAGATCCAATCAACCGGACCGATCCAAGCCCGTCGAGGAGACTGATCTGCGGGCCGCCTCGGCGAAGGCCATCAAGCTCATTCAGCAATCGCAGGTCGTCTGGTCCAAGAAGGAGACCTGCACCTCTTGCCATCACCAACTGCTTCCTGAAATCCCTATCAAGCTGGCTCGCGAGCGCGGCGTTCCCCTGGATGAAAAGGTCGCTCGGGACACGACGGCCAACGCCTTCGCGTATCTGAAAGACCTTGATGCGGCGGTCCAGGGTTACGACTATATTGACGTGCTGTTCGACGGCTGGGAGTTGGTCGCCGCCCAGGCAGCCGGCGTCAGACCAAGCCTGTCCACGGCCGCTACGGCTCAATTCATCGCCTCTCGCCAGCTCCCCGATGGGAGTTGGCCGACGATCGACGAGCGTCCGCCCCAGTCCTACAGCCCTTTTACAACTACGGCCGTTTGCGCTCAGGCTGTCCGGAATTACATGCCCGAACAGTTCAAGGACGAGAAGGGGAGCAGGGTGCGGCGGGCTCGCGAGTGGCTTCTCAACGCGCGGCCTCGAACGACTGAGGATCGGACTTTTCAACTGCTCGGTCTGCGTTGGACGGGCGCCAGCGAGAAGGTCGTAAAGGACGCGGCGCGCCGTCTCCTCTCAGAACAACGCGAGGATGGTGGGTGGTCTCAGTTGCCCGCGATGGCCAGCGATGCATACGCGACTGGCGAGGTGCTGTCGGCGCTCCACGACGCCGCCGGCGTTCCGGCCAGCGATCCAGCTTACCAGCGCGGCTTGCGCTTCCTTCTTAAAGCTCAAGAAGCGGACGGCTCCTGGCATGTTAGCTCGCGCCTTCATCCGCCCGCTCCGGTGAGCCCTCCTTACTTCGAAACGGGGTTCCCGTATAAGCACGATCAGTTCATCTCAGCCATGGCGACGAGTTGGGCTGCGGCAGCTTTGCTACACGCGCTTCCCTTGAAGGCTGCAGAAGAACTGCGAAGACCCGCGCCTCTGGATATCGCGCCCGCTGAGCAGCCCGAGTGGGTTCAGGTCGCGTTGAACGGCAGCGCCGCCGATTTGAAGAAACTCCTTGACGCCGGGATGAAGCCGGACGCCAAAACGACTGAAGGGACTACGGCGTTGATGTTCGCGGCGCGTGACCTCGACAAGGTGAAGCTTCTCGTCGAACACGGAGCTGATGTGAATGCTCGCGCGTCGACGGGCGTCAATGTGCTGATGGTAGCCGCTCGGCATCGCGGGAATGTAGATGTCGTCCGCGTGCTGCTGAAGAAAGGCGCCAAGCCTTACGCGGACAAAGGAGTCGAGGTCCGCAACGACGCTTCGGCGCTGTTCTTCGCAGTGATGGCTGGGGACGTTCAGACGGCCGGAGCGCTGCGTGAAGCGGGTGCAAGACTCGGCGACCGGATGAAAATAGTCGGGAGGTTTGCGCAAAGCCCGTTGCTATACGCGACGTTCCTAGACACTGCGATGGTCGAGTACTTGATCGGTGCGGGTGCGAACCCAAACGAAGTGGATGATGACAAAATCTCCGTGCTTGGTTGGGCCACGATCGCCAATCACGCGGGCATGGTTCAGTCGCTGCTAGCGAGGGGCGCGAAGGTGAATCACGTGGACAACTTCGGTATGACTCCTCTGCTGTACGCCGCCTCGATCGATTTCGGCGATACGGCCGTGCTGGAAAAGCTGATTGCAGCGGGCGCCGATGTGAGTGCGAAGAACAAGGAGGGTTTGACGGCCCTCGGCCTGGCAAAGAATTACCGACACCAGGCGATAGCGAATCTGTTGGCTGGGAAGACTGCAACGCGTTGAAGCCTCCCAGTATCACTTAGGAGACACCGCGGACGGTAGCCACAATACCCCTCCGGCGAGACTGTGCGAAGACTTCGCGAATGCGACCGACGGCAGAGAGCGCGTGAGAATGGCGGGGAATACCACCCACGGCAGTGGGTGGATGGTTCAAGCCCAGCCTACGAAGAGAGCCGCCCGCCCCCTTTTGTTTTTGTTATCTTTCTCTCCCCTCGCGCCGCGAGGGAGAGAAGGAGTGGGGAAACGGGGGTCCCTGGGTGCGCCGCTGTGTAGGCTGGGCTTGAACCATCCACCCACTGCCGTGGGTGGTATTCCCGGAGTCTTCACGGTCTCTGACGAGGTGGCTATGCCCGCGGGCACTGGGCGCGCGGCATTCGAAGTCTCTCTTTGCTAGAATAACCCGGTGCCGGAGCTGCCTGACATAGCCGCTTATCTCACAGCCCTCGAACCGCGAATCGTCAACCAGCGCATCCAGGACATTCGCCTTTCAAGCCCCTTTCTCCTCCGCTCAGTAGATCTCCCCTTAAGCGAGGCAACAGGAAAGAACGTTACCAATCTCCGCCGGCTTGGAAAGCGGATCGTGTTTGGCCTCGAAGACGAACTCTTCCTGATCATCCATTTGATGATTGCCGGCCGTTTTCACTGGAAGGGAAATTTCGCAAAGCCAAATCGGCAGACGCTGGCCAGCTTTGACTTCGCTTCGGGAACATTAATGCTGACCGAAGCGGGCTCGAAGAAGCGCGCCTCAATGTACTTTGTGCGAGGAGAGGCAGCCTTAGCCGCTCACGACTCGGGAGGTCTCGAAGTCCTCGAGGCTGATCTCAAGAGTTTTACAGCTCGATTGACCAAAGAGAATCACACATTGAAGCGCGCGCTGACTGACCCGCATTTTTTCAGTGGCATTGGTAACGCTTATTCGGATGAGATACTGCACGCGGCCGGGCTGTCGCCGCTCAAATTGACCGAGCGGCTCGAAGATTCCGAAGTGCGGCGGTTGTACGAAGCGACGCAGGCAACGCTGCGGTTTTGGTTGGATAAGCTTTGCAGAGAGGCTAAGGAGAGTTTTCCGGAGAAGGTTACGGCCTTCAGGGAAGAGATGTCCGTGCACGGCCGCTACGGCAAACCCTGTCCGAGGTGCGGTACACCGGTTCAGCGGATTGTCTATGCGGCGAACGAGGCGAACTACTGTCCGGCGTGTCAGACTGGCGGCCGGCTCCTGGCTGACCGCGCTCTTTCCCGCCTCCTCAAACAAGACTGGCCCCGAACCTTGGAGGAGCTGGAGCAGAGGCGGTCGGATAGGGGACCGCAGGGACTCCGACCTTAGCGCTGGGCGCGAAACTCTACAGGCTGAAGTCTATGCTGCCTCCCGAGAGCTTTCGCGCAAGCGCGACGCCTACACCGACGATCCGCTCTGAAGCCTCGATCGGGCGGCTGCCGTTTCTGGTTTCCAGGAACCCCGGCTCCGCAAGTACACCAAGCCTGACGCGGCCTTCTTCTTCAATCAGGACAATGTCGCCTGCAAGCGGCACGCGGCCATCAGCGCAAAGTACGATGTCTCCTTCGAGCAGGCTCTTCTCAGCCCACGAGCCGTTAACCATCACGCATTCGTAGTCTGCTTCCGGAATCCCCAACACTTTTACGACAACGTCTTCGTCGTCGGCGTAGACCTGCAGACGGCGCTTGTCGTGCGCGGGTATGTTTTGATCTTTTTCCACTCAATGTTCCCCGACCTGATTCATTCAACGACGAAGCCGGATTCGCGCGAGATGATGCTTGCCGGCCCTAGAGTGATAATTGAATCCGGCGCGAGCATTGATGTCAATCTCGCGCTGAAGCTCAAGCTGAAGTCTACGCTACTTCGCAGCTTTCGTGAGCGGGCGGGCAAGCAGCTTTGCGTTTTCCCTGTACAACTCAAGATCGGTCTTTAGCTGGTTGCTGGTTGCGAACAGCCAGAGCGGATACAAATCGAGAAAGATCTCTTGGGCCACATCCAGGAAGGCGCGTCGCGAAACGACCCGATCCGACGGCTTGAAGTGCTCGCCGACCGTAAAGCCATCGAGGTTCACCCAACGGCGTGCAGTCTTTGGCAGGGGCCATTTCGTGACGTTGCCATCTTCGCCGCCAGCCAGTTCCCAATACGATTCGGCTATGCCGCGCTCGTCCAGATAGCGCTGAAACGGCCGCAAGTTTTTCTTTATGGTTTCCTGTATGGGTCCGGTGCGCAGTGCCCCGTGACCGCCCGGGTAGAACCCGATTGAAACGCCGTTGGGATAGATCCCGCCGTAGAGCAACGCCGCGTTCGACCACTTCTGGCCGCGGCGCGAGAAGCCGACATAAATAACCGGGCGATAGGGCGGGCGATTCTTGTGAAAACGCATGTCGTTGCTGATTCGGCTGATGGTACGCCCGACGCGCGGTTCGG
>JBGQGO010000472.1:0-4826 GCA_041497455.1 Blastocatellia bacterium
CGGCTGGAAGAATCAACAAGCCACCCTGCTTTCGTTCTCTTCGGATGCGTACCTAAACGAGCAGGGCATCACCAACCGCTTCAACCTTACTGAGAACACCTCTCTTGGGCGCTTCGTCGGCTTTGGTTCGGGATTCGACCCTGTGCCCGACAACGCGCCCTGCGCGAGCAACCCTGGCGCGAACTGCGGCGAGGACCCGGACGAGGACATCACCGCCTTCGCCAGGTTCATGCGTGCCACGAAGGCCCCACCCCGCGGACCGGGCGCCGAAGATGGCTCGAACGGAACGCCCATTTCCGACGTCGTGGCTGGCTCGAACCTCTTCAACCAGATCGGTTGCGCCATCTGCCACGTGCGCTCGATCACCACTTCGCCGGCGGGCACAGTGATCAATGGCGGAGCATTCACCGTTCCGGCAGCTCTCGGCAACAAGATCATTCACCCGTTGGGCGACTTCCTGCTTCACAATGTTGGAACGGGTGATGGCATAGTCCAAAACGGCGGCCAGTCAACCAGGAACAAGCTGCGCACCCCGCCACTTTGGGGCATGCGCACTCGTGACCGGCTAATGCACGACGGCGAAACGCTCAATCGCAACGAGTCCATTCTGCGCCACGATGGCGAGGCCAATGGCGTAATTAACAACTACAACTTGCTGAGCAACACGCAGAAGAACCAATTAATCGCGTTCCTCAATTCACTGTAAGTCTTGCGACCGACAGTGGACCCTGTTGAGGTATTAACAGAGGCTCATCGCGCAATTGTTCGATGAGCCTCTTTCTACTCAGATTGAGGTCTAACAATGTTCAGCAAAGAAAAGAACTTGGTGTTATTCGGCTTAACGCTTGCGCTAGTCATGGCCGGATGCGTAAAGGCTCCTGAGCCACCGAGGGTCGAGCAACCACCTCCGGCAGAAGCTGTTCTACCGCCGGCGACGCCAACCGTCGAAGTGCAGCCAGAACCAGCCGCCAAGCTTCCTCCCCCAACTCAGGATGAGGTTCGCGACGCTGTCGCGCGCGTGTATAAAGACGCTGTAGTCGTCGATACGAGACGCTTCGCCGTTGGCGACTTTAACGGTGATGGCTCGCAAGACGTAGCCGTAGTCGTCACGCCCGCTACGGGTATGCTTGGAGAAATCAACAGCGAAGTCGCTAACTGGATATTAGAGGACCCACAAAGGATCGTGCTCCCCGACCCAAAGAAAGCCACCCAGCCGTTGGCTCCGGTCCCGGCGCCGACACGAGTCGCACAATCGGATGTTTTGCTTGTAGTGCTTCACGGCCACGGTCCCTCGGGATGGCGAAATCCCCAGTCGAGACAAACCTATCTTCTCAAGAACGCAGCGGGGAGTGGCATTAGGTCGCAGCAAATGACGACTCTCCTAAAGGCCAACAACGCCAAAACGAAGCTACCGAAGCTGCGTGGAGATGTCATCAGCGAGACGCTCGGAGCGGAGCCTGGATTCCTTTACTACAACGGTTCAAAGTATGTGTGGTATCCGAGGAGTCGAGGGGCCGAATCAGTCGCTTCCAAGTGACGGAAACCCTGCTTCATTGCGATTGGAAATCGATGATGTCTTTGAATGGTAACTTCGCGTCGCCGAAGTCAGGACGGTAGTATTCGGCTGCGGCGTCGAAATCCTGCTGCCAGCCTTCATCCATCCCCAGCGACTCCATTTGTTCGATCGCCGTCAGCCATTCGCTCCAGCGAATCTTTCGTGAGATCAGCGGATAACGCTCAAGCGCGACTTTGTTTGTCGGGAAGTACTGCGCCATCAAGCTTACTGCCACTCCCGGCGATAACTCCGCGCGTATCCAGCGGAGCGATTCGAAGATGCCTGCGATGTCATTGGGCAGCACCAGCAGTCGAATGATCAAGCCGCGCCGCAGCAACCCGCTCTGGTCGTACTCGAGCGCGTCACCCATCTGCCGATACATCTCCTTGATCGCGGCGCGCGAGTGACGCACGTACTCAGTGACCTTTGAGTACTCTCGCCCCGCTTCGTCATCGCTGTACTTGAAATCGGGCAGATAGACATCTACGATCCCGTCGAGCAGCTTCAACACCTCAACCGAGTCGTAGGCGTTGGTGTTGTAGACGATCGGCAACCGCAATCCCCATCGCGCGGCTATCAGCAGCGACTTCGCCAACTGCGGCGCAAAGTGGGTCGGCGAAACCCAGTTGATGTTGTGACACCCCCGCTCTTGAAGCTCGAGGAACATCCCCGCGAGCCGCTCGAATGAGACTTCGTTTTCGCGCTGCTCTTTGAATGTTTGACTGATTTGATAGTTCTGACAGTAGACGCAGCGCAGGTTGCACAACCCGAGAAAGACATTGCCAGCGCCGCCAGTGCCGACAAGGGCAGGTTCTTCGCCGAAGTGAGGCGTGTGAGTTGAAACGATCGGGAGGAGTCCAGAGTAGCAGGCGGCCACTTCGTTGTTCAGCCGATTCACGTCACAATCGCGCGGGCAGATCCGGCAGACGCGCAGCATATCCATCAAGCGCTCGACTCGCGATTCGAGCTCTCCCGTTTTGAGCAGTTCGATGTAGGACGGCTCGGACATCCTTGCTCAGTCTAAGCAATCCCCGAGCAGAGGGGCAAGCGGGAAGTTTCCTGCCGTGGCCCATAAACGAAAAAGCAAGAGGCGGTGGATAACCACCGCCTCTCGCTGGGACTGGCTCGTCGAATCATGAGGGGGCTCGAAGACGCCCGCTTCGAATTGAGAAGGCTAGTTCGAATCCCTCAACTGAACCTTCGTTGCAACGACCGAGCCATCGGCCATCTGCATTCCTTTCACTTTGACTCGCGCGCCCACCACGAAAGCGCCGTGTTCGGCATTAAGCTTCGTGGAAGACACCACGTGAACTACCCGTCCGCCTACTGTCCAATCGCCCACAAGACCCGAAGACGGCAAGCTTTGAATCGCCCCTTTGACGTTGGTGGGCTGACCTTCGCCGCTTGAGTCGCCCGAACCCGAGCCCGACGACGGTTGAACTTCGATCCGAGCTGCGTCGATCGAGCCGTCCGCTCGACGCGTTCCCGTCACTTCAACGAAAGCTCCGACTGAAGCGGCGCCGTGCTCCTGATTGATGATCGTGCTTGCGGTGACGTGAACTGTGCGGCCGTTGATTCTCCAGTCACCGATGAAGCCGCCCGTGCTCGGCAGGGCCTCGATCGCGCCTTTCAGCTCGTCGCGTCCATCACCACCGGCAACGTTCGACTTGGTCTCGATCTTCGTCGCGTTAATCGAGCTGTCCGCTTGCAGTGCGCCCTGGATTTCCACAAAGGCTCCGACTGCCACAGGTCCGAACTCGGTTTCGATCCTCGTGGCCGACGAGACGTGAATGGTGCGCCCACCCACTCTCCAGTCGCCGATGAATCCCGGAGTGTTCGGGAAGCTCTGAATCGTCCCTTTGAACGTGCTGCTACCGTCATCAGAACTGGCGGAGGCGCCCTTCACTTCGATCCTCGCAGCGTCGAACGAGCCGTCGCTGCGAAGCGTCCCGGACACTTCAACCGAAGCTCCGACCGCGGCAGCACCGTGCTCTTGATTTATTATCGTGGCCGCGCTGACGTGTACCGTGCGGCCGCTGATTCTCCAATCGCCGATGAAGCCTGCGCCTGGCAGCGCTTCGATCTTCCCTTTTAACTCGTCGTGTCCATCATCGCCGGCAACGTTCGACTTGGTCTCGATCTTTGTTGCGTCAATCGAGCCGTCGGCCATGGCCGAGCCGTAGACTTCGACGAAGGCCCCAACTGCCACCGGTCCGAACTCAGTTTCAATCCGCGTCGACGAGGAAACGTGAATGGTGCGCCCACCCACTCTCCAGTCGCCGATGAATCCCGTCGGGAAGCTCTCGATAGTGCCCTTGAATGTGCTGCTCTGGTCGTCGCTGCCGCTTCCGCCGCCACTACCGCTTCCGCCGCCGCTGCCCGACGCGCCCTGCTTGACCTCGATCGAAGCAGCGTCAACAGAACCGTCAGCCCGGGTCGTGCCCTCGACCTTGACCGTAGCCCCCACGGCCACGTGGCCGTCTGTCTGCTCGATGAGAGTTGAACTGGTCACGTGAACCGTTTTGCCGGCCACGCGCCAATCGCCAATAAAGCCCGCCGCGCTGGGCAAGCTCTCAATTGCGCCCGTAAACTTGTTTTCGTTATCATGGCCGGCAAATGCTGTGTTTCCCAGAGAGAACACTAATATCAGCGTTGCAAGCGACACGATTTTCAAAAGATTGGTTTTCATCATAACCTCCCGGATTTTTTGCTCGTTTCCCACGCAAGTAGGTAGAGCGCTTCGCCAGAGAAAAAATACCGAGAACAAGAAAGGAAAGATGAACCTCTGCCCAGAGCAGGGTCATCCGCTCCAATTGTTACCGTTAAGGCCAGGAACCGCGTTTGGAGCGGCGGTTGACAGCGGCCATATCGAGCCCTTAAGCTCGCCGAGAACGTCGCAATCGCATTTAGTGTCGTCGTTATTGACCAAAGAGGCGCTGCATGAATCGCGTCCGTTTTGAAGGTTTCTCGGCTGGGTTGTTCCGGTTTCTATCGGGACTTGCCGAAAACAACAACAAACCCTGGTTCGATGAGCACCGCCGCGAATACGAGGCGGAAGTCCTCGGGCCGGTCAAGGCTTTCGTAGCGGAACTGGGCCCAATCCTTCACATGCTCAACGAGGACATCGAGACCGAACCGCGCGTCGGGCGTACCATCAGCCGAATCAGCAACGACATGCGTTTTCACAAGAATCGCCCGCCCTATCGCCCGGTTATTTATGTCGGCTTCTCGCGCCGCGGCCAGAAGTGGTCGAACGCGGCGTTGCTCTACG
>JBGQGO010000473.1:0-4817 GCA_041497455.1 Blastocatellia bacterium
CTTGAACCTGCGACCTCAAGCTCCGCAAGCTTGCGCTCTGATCCATCTGAGCTACGGGCCCGGAAAACAGATGATCGAGGATTGAAAGCGCTCTAGGTTTTGGGCCGCGCAATCCTCGATCGTCCATCTTCGATCCTCATTCTTTGGCGGAGGCGGCAGGAGTCGAACCTGCACAGGAATTAACCCGGCGGCTTAGCACGCCGCTGCCATACCATTAGGCGACGCCTCCGATTCTCAGGTTCGTAGTTCGGCCTTTAGGCGGAAGTTTGTAAGCCGCCTTTGTCGAAAAACCCATCTACGAACTTCCGCCTAAAGGCCGAACTACGAACGATTCCCAAGGAGGGTGAGAGATTCGAACTCTCACAGGCCGAAGCCCGCCGGTTTTCGGGACCGGTGCACTGCCAGTTATGCGAACCCTCCGCGAGGCAGGAGCAGGAGGAGTCGAACCTCCATCAACGGTTTTGGAGACCGCCGTGTTGCCAGTTACACCATGCTCCCGTGGTAGCATAGACTTCAGTCTGTGTGTGGCTTCGAACCCGCAAACCTGAACCCATCCACAGACTTAACAAGGCTATGCTCCGTCGATGCTGAGCGAAGGAATCGAACCTCCAATGACCCCTCGGGGTCGCCTGATCTACAGTCAGGTGCAATGCCACTCTGCCAGCTCAGCGTTTCGAAGACCTTCTATTCAGTTGTCAAAAAACAAAAGGAGCGAGTCCTTTCCGCACACAAAGCGCAGAAACGGCCCGCTCCTTTTGTCTCTTTTATCGAACTGGTCTTTGAGATTTTGGGAGCGGGAATCCGCTCCCGCTGGATCAACGCTGCCGTCGTGAACAATCGGAGAACAACCTGTGTTCTGCCGATTTCGTGATACCTATGATATTCACGTAACTCAGCGTATCGACGCCTAATGATGGCGCGCTCGGGCAGGCGAGCCCAAAGGACGCACGTGACCGCCACGCCGCAATGCGCGTCATCGATCTTGTGTTTTGTCCCTTGAACATCATCGAACTAATTCTCCTCAGCAAGAATGAAACTATAAACGAGTTTCAAAATTTTGCAAGAACTATTTTTTTCGAAGTGTCTTTTACGTTGCTCCTCGCGATAAGTTCCATCGCAACTTGTCGGCGTTCTCGCGAGCCTTAGCAGCTTTGCGAGTCTTGGCGTCTTTGCGCGAAACTACTTTAAAACAGGTCTCGCGCAAAGGTCGCTAAGGGCCGCAAAGAACGCCAAGCTTCACCCGCTCGACTTTCGCTTTGACCGCTTGCCTCTTCTTCCTCCGGCGCCTTCAGTTCCCTTCAACGAAGCAAGCGGCCACAGACTGTACTCAATCTTCGCGAGCCCCGCGCCGACAACCGCGTCGACTACTTCTGCCGACGGCTTGTAACACAGCGCAGATTCATCAATCGGAACGTGGCCATCAAGGTTCACCAGGATTCCCGCCGCCGCGTACTCGTCATCAATCTTGCGCTGGTTCAACGTTCTTCCAGCTTCGCCTCTCGACATTCGCCGGCCTGCGCCGTGGTTCACTGAGTAAGCGCTTCTCACCGCGCCAGCTTCGGGACGCAGCACGTAGCTCCAGTCCTTATTCGAGCCGGGAATCAACACCGGATGACCGGTCTGTTCCCACATCGTTCCTTCGAGTGCAGGGTGCCCCGCGGGAAAAGCTCGAGTCGCTCCCTTGCGATGCACCCACACCTCGCCGAACACCGGGTGCCATTCCTTCTGGACGAGATTGTGAGAGATCTCGTAGATCAACTCCATCTCAGAACCGAACACCTTCTCGAACGCTTCGGCCACCTGCTCGAAGATGATCAGCCGGTTGATGATCGCAAAGTTTCCCCCCGCCGCCACAGCGTTCAGGTAGCTGCGATAGTGCTCCGACTCCGGCGTAAAGTAGCCAAGATCAAGATCCGTGATGACCTCAGGCTTCTCCGCGCGAGCCAGGTCGAAGTAGTTAGTCGCCAGCCCGTGCCCCCATCCTCGCGAGCCGGTATGAGCTTGAACGAACAACGTGCCCGTCTCCTCGCAACGCTGCAGCTCGATGAAGTGGTTGCCCCCGCCAAGCGACCCAAGCTGCGAGAACCCTCGCTCGGGCCTGCCTCGGGAGCCAAGCGGAGGCTGCCAGTCATCATCCACCGGCAGACGGTGACGTTCAGCGCGCGAGCGATCGAACGTCGCGCCGTACTTCTCAACGTAGTACTCAGCGCCGCCGTGAACCAGCTTATCGAACTCGCGACGATCGACGGTGCCGAGCTTGAAGCTCTTGCCGCCCGCGCCAAGGTCGACACGCTTCATCACCTCGCGGTTGAACTCAAGCCTTCGCTCGGGCGTCGCGGCATCGACCGGAACATCACTCTTTGCGCTGACCATGCCGCAGCCGATGTCGTAGCCTACAGGCCCCATCGCGATCGCGCCGTCTTCACCATCCGTCAAGATCACGCAGCCAACGGGCACGCCGTAGCCGTAATGAACGTCAGGCGTGATGACCACGAGCTTCACGCCAGGAAACCGAGTCGCGTTGATAATCTGGCGATAGAGAATGTCCTCGGCGTCTTCTAGAAGTCGCGGAGTTAGAAACATCCTCACCGGCACATCGCGAGTGTCTTCAGTTCGCAGCTCGTAGAAGCCCTCGCCATTCCACCGCGCGAGATGCTTCCAGTTGTGTGCGTTTGACAGCTTGCGAGTTTCTACCGGAGTCCGTACGTCAGTGCCTTTCATCTTCCTGTCGCCTCAGTCTACTAAGGCGACCTCCTTTCGGCGAGTCACGTCATCTGAAGTCTTATTGAGAGCGTCTGATTTCGAGCTATCACCCTTCGACTTGGCTATGGCGATGAGCCTTTCGATTTCCCGATTAACATCGGCGTATCCTTGTCGAACGAAGCCCTCCGATAGCATTAAGCATCCACGTTCCTCTGTGATTCCTTGGTCCTCTTTGATCCACCGATTAAGCTTCTTTAGGTTCTTGGCGCTCACCTCCGTGAGTCGACCGTTGGCATGTGCAATCCCGTGTCGAACTACTTCAAGTCTACTCAAACGCTCGCGGACTTCGTCACTTGAGTAGAGAGTCGTCTGCAAGATGTGGCCAAAATACTCTCTCGACCGCTCGACGGGTCCTTCGGTTAGCGGGGGTGGGCTCACCCCGCAGTCCCGTTCCTGCCAGAATACAATTTGCTCTTCGAGCGCATCCAGGTGCACACCTAACGCCCAGAGTTCAGACTCAAGTTCTGGAAATAGAAAATCCAGATCATCGATGATGATTTCCTCGTCCATCAGGCTATACTCCCTTCCCGCCAGTCCTTAGAATTGGACCATCATAACTTGGATCGCTCTGGTATCAGCCGACAAGCCAGCCAACGCCTTGAGACTTGGCCATTCATCTAATCCTATCGTAAACTCATCCCCAAAAGGAGCAACGCTATGAGCACCCAAGAAGAGACCATCGAAGAAGAACCCACCGAAACAACGGCTCCCCTTACATTGGCAGAACGGCTCGCGTTCATGAAACTGCCGATCGAAGAACGTCGGCTAATCCTCGCCGAACAAGCCGAAGCAATGATCGCCGAATACGAGCTTGAATCAAACCGCCGCGAACGCGAGCTATGGCAGGGTGGCGATATTGTCGAGTATTAACCGATGATGACTTTGAACCATCGCGCGTGCGATATGCGTCAGCTATGAGTCCGAGCATTGCGATTCTCTCAGCCGCAGTCACAGTGTTTGCGCTGGCGCTCTCCGTTTTTGGCGCCTCGTGGCTTAATCAACGGAATAGCGAAATGCTCGTTGAGCACGTAGGTCAGCGTTTTGATCAGCGAATAGATT
Source organism: Blastocatellia bacterium (assembly GCA_041497455.1). GTDB lineage: Bacteria > Acidobacteriota > Blastocatellia > UBA7656 > UBA7656 > Onstottus_A. The sequence goes on from JBGQGO010000473.1 coordinate 3,823, forward strand.
CTTTGGAAAAACGTTTTGACCAGCGAATGGACTCATTGGAAAAGCGTCTCGACCAGCGGCTTGATTCGATGGACCAACGGGTAGGCCGTATTGAGCGCCAGTTAGAAGCTATCTTCAAACCCTCGCTGCCCAAGTGAGTCTTGGGGATTGGTTAGCCGTCTGCTGGATCATTGAAGTACCCTAGCTCGTTACGCGCAAAGACGCCAAGAATCGCAAAGACCGCAAAGAGCCGTTACTTGAATTGGCCGAATCGCTTCATGAGTTTGTAAATGTCCACCGCCGTGGTCAGCAAACCCAAGACGAGCCCGATGATGAACCACCAAGGCGTTGTCGCGTATTTCTTATCGAGCCACCAGCCGATTAACGCGGGCACTCCGATCATCCACGGGATAGCCAGCGCTAGCCCGACGGTTCCCATCGCCTGACGCCAGCTTATTCCGCCATCAGGCGTGTTCTGCCTGTCGCGCTCGTCACTGTTGTCATCGTCGGAAGACATGAGATCAACGAGGCGGGGGGCCTGGCTCGCCGTCGTCGGGCTCGCTCGACATGCCCCGCGGCTGAGCGCCGCCCGACTTCGCCGGGCCTTGCTGGTATGAGTAGGTCTTCAGGCTGGGGCTCATCCCGGCCTTTTGCGTGAAGCTGATCAGCCGCTGTGGGAATACGCCGATGTAAAGCACCAACACGGCGGCGGCTACAAGCGCGACTCGAAGCGACGGTGCCAGCGTCACCGGTTCAGGCTCGGTCTCGCCTTCGATGTACATCGCGCGGATGAACCGAATGTAGTAGTAGAGCGATACGACGCTCATCACCACCGCCAGTATCGCCAGGCGCACGAGCCACGGATTGCCCGTCTCGATCAGACCGGCGAACAGATAAAACTTGCCGATGAATCCGGCGGTCGGAGGGATGCCTCCAAGCGAGAGCAGGAAGATCGTCATCATCACCGTCAGCCACGGAGCTTTCTTCATCAAGCCATTCAGATCTTCCATGCGATC
>JBGQGO010000474.1:0-4816 GCA_041497455.1 Blastocatellia bacterium
CTCGAGTTGGCGAAGTGAGGATCCCACTTGAGCGCTTCAGCCGCGAATGAATGGAGCCTGGGAACATCGCCAGAAAGAGAGGCCAGATACGCGAGAAGAAGATAATTCGAATCCGGTGTGAGTGTATGCGCAAGCGATCTGGCGGCGTGCGTCATCGCCGCTTCGATGGCAGTCGCCTTTGATCGAGCCAGGTTGTCGTCATCGATTCCCCGGCTTGATTCTTGCAACCCTTGCACTTTTTCAGCACAAAGAGTTAAGGCGCGGGCCGCCACAAAAGCACGGTCCCCGGTGGGATCAAAACACTCCGTCGCGCGGTTCACGTGGCTCATGGCTTGATCCAGGTTTCCCTGGTTTGCCGCAACGAATGCCTTGTTGAGTTGCATGTCGGCGTTCATTGCTAGAAACGAGTACGACCCCGAGGCCAACAACACCACGCCGCTGACTGCAATTGCCAAGACGACTCGCTTGTTATCATTGTCTGGAGTTGCTTGTCTGGCGTCCTTCTCTCTCCCAGCCTCGGACTGGTGACCTTCGCCACGCTCTGTGTTCTTTCGTTCTTCCGGGTCCGCCACGTTCGCGACAGCGTAGGCGAGCGCAAGAAAGCCAAAGAAATAGAGACCGGTCGGAATCTGATCAAAAATGAAAAAGTTGTGCGCGGTCACCGCGGCGAACGACGACAACAGGCCCGTGATGATGACTCTCCGTCTTTGATTTACGCGCCGGCGCGCGCGGCTAAGAAGCGTAAACACGGATGCGATAATCGCGGCATAGAGTCCCGCCCCGGGCAGACCAAAGGATATCGCCGCGTCAAGATATGAGTTGTGCGAACTTTCGTTGTTGATGTCCGGCGCGAAACGCGCAAGCTCGTCCGACTTGTAAGCAAGAAATGCCTTGCGAAAGCCTTCGGGTCCGCATCCAGCAATAGCGAAATCGGGCGCCATCCTGAACGAATCACGCCACAACAGCGTCCGGCCTGCTCCAGTGAAGCCCTCTGTCACGAACAAGCGCGCTCGCACAACCATATTGCGTGACGCCGGGTTTGATGCGATCAGGAGGACCGATAGCAGCACTAAAAAGCAGGCGATCGCCACCCGAAGCGCGATCGTACGCAACCCTACACCTTGCAGCTCACCGAACTTCCTCGGTAGCTCCAATACAACGAAAACGCCCCCCCCAACGATAAGTCCTACCCACGCGCCGCGGGTCCCGCTGAATGCTATAGCGGCTGTCGATACTGCGGCCGCTATTATCCCAAACCGGCGTGTTCGGCCACCTGAGTTGAGCGCGAGGCCCACGCAGAGCGGCGTGGTGTACAGCAAGAAGTTGCCGAGGTAGTCGGCGTGCCCCAACGTACCAATCGGGCGGACGACGGTCTCGCCCATCGAGCTGAACGTATACAGGCTTGACGGTAAGAACAAATCCCTGCCAAAGAATTGAGCGAACGCGTACGTGGCAACGCACAGGCCGGTTAGGGACATGGTCCAGAGCGTTTGCATCAACCGAGTCCAGCTCTGGCCTATTCCACATACGATGGCCAGGAAGCACAGGTAGAAACAGATCCGCGTGACCAGACCCATCTGGTTCTCGAAGCTTCCAAACAGCGATGCGACGGGCGCGGCGCCGAACGGTGTTGAGATGGCGATCATGGCGACGTAGGCCGAGACTAGCAGTAGGTGCTTCGCACCAGGCCGGCCCACGTAGTGTCGAGCCGCGCCCACAGCGATGAGCACGATGAGCGGAACCAGCGCTACGGACCCGGTTAGCAAGATCAGGAACTTGGGCAGCGAAAACGTTCGGTATACCGGCGTGCTGAAGGCCAACGGAACAAACACGAGCAACGACAGGCTCAGCCAAAAAGCAACCGTGCGAACGATAGTGTGCGGCGCGGAGATCGCGGTCTGCCTGGACGTGTCTTTCATACTCGTCACATATTTCGCAGCCGGGTCTGGTGGAATTAACTCGCCTGTTTTGTGGTAAACGAGAGGGGAGAAACTGATGCTCTGCGAAGACCGCGACTGTGATTACTGAGCTGCGAGGTGTTCGTTGACTCCGTGGACGATGTCGCCAACCGTCAAAAACCTCGGGATGGCGTCGTCGGGAATCTTGATACGGAATCGCTCTTCAAGGCGAAGGGCGATATTGAGCGCGTCCAGCGAGTCAGCGCCGAGGTCTTTCATCAAATGGGTGGTAGGTCCCAGTTGACTGTGGTCCACGCGAAGCTCGGCGATTATGATGCTCTTCACGGCGTCTTCAATAGACTCAACAGCTTCTCTGGTCATGGTCTTTTCCTCAACCTGATCTACGGTGGCCCAGAACTAGAAGCTTGATACTACTGCACACCCGCCCGGACAACAAGCACCGCGTTGTTCCCGCCAAAGCCAAACGAGTTCGAGATCGCAGTCCTGAGCGGCGTCGAGCGTCCCACTCGGCGCGCGCCCTCGGTGACATAATCAAGATCGCACTGCGGATCCTGCTCTTCGTAGTTTATCGTCGGCGGGATTGTCTGGTTCTCAATCGCAAGAACTGTCGCGATGAATTCGATCGCGCCGGCTGCGCCCATCGAGTGCCCAAGCATCGACTTGATCGAATTCACCGGGATCTCGTAAGCGCGGCTGCCGAACACTCGTTTGATAGCTTCGGTTTCCGATGCGTCGTTAAGCTTTGTGGCTGTTCCGTGCGCGTTGATGTAGTCGATCTCCTTGGGATCGACGCCCGCGTCTTTCAACGCGCGGGTTATCGCGTGGGCTTCGCCGTCAGGATCCGGAAACGTGATATGCGACGCATCCGCTGTCGATCCGTAGCCGATGACCTCAGCGTAGACGTGCGCTCCGCGCGCCCGGGCCGTCTCCAAATCCTCGAGCATCACGATCCCCGCGCCTTCCGCGAGCACAAAGCCGTCGCGGTTCGCGCTGAACGGCTTGCACGCGCGTTCGGGCGGCTCGTTCTTTGTCGAGAGCACTCGCATCTCTTTCCACGCGTCCATCACCACCGGAGTGATCGGAGCATCCACGCCGCCTGCTATCATCCGCTCCGCATGTCCATAGCGAATGAGGTGAAACGCCTGTCCGATTGCGTTTGCGCCCGACGAGCACGCGGTGGTCACGGTGATGTTTGGTCCGCGAGTTTTGAACCGTATCGCGATGTTTGAAGACGAGGCGTTGTACATCGACTTCGGAATGGCGATGGCCGAGCGGCGGCCTTTTCCATTCGAGAAAAACGCGCCGCAGAACTCCTCGATCGAGCCTTGCCCGCCGAATCCGGTGCCGAGGTACACTCCCGTGTCGTAGCTATCAAGCTGCCCGTTGGTCAGGCCTGCCTCGCGCGTCGCCATGCCAGTCGCTGCGATCGCCAATTGAGATACGCGGTCAAGCCTGGTCATCTCGCGTTCGTCGAAGAAGTCTTCGGGGCGAAAGTCGCGGCACACGCCTGCGATGTTAGTCTTGAGGTTCGACGTATCGAAGTCCTCAATGCGCGATATGCCGCTGCGGCCCTCGGCGAGCGCCTCCCAGACGCGCTCGCGCCCGACGCCGGTCGCCGCGATGATCCCAATTCCGGTTACCGCGATTCGCCTCATAAGGATGTGGGGGATGGGGGTTGGGGAATGGGGGCTGGACTTGTCGTCCAACCCCCATCCCTAACCCCCAACCCCTAATTGATCAGCTCCAGCTTCTTGCCTATGCGATACATTGCTTCGAGCAGGCGCTCAGCGTGCTCGTCAGTGTGCGTGGCCATGCAGCTTATGCGCACCAGGCTGTGCGAGACGGCGGGAGCAAGCACCGGGTTGGTGTATATGCCCTCGCCCATCAGCTCCCAGAAGAATTTGCAGACCTTCACTTCATCATCGACAACGACCGGGATGACCGGAGTGAACCCCTCGAGCAGCTTGAAGCCGAGCCTCACGAGCTCGCGCCGCAACGATGCGCTCAACTCGCGCAAGCGATAACGGCGTTCCGGCTCACGCTCGATTATCTCGATGGCTTTCAGCACGGCCGCGGCGTTTGCCGGAGCTAATGACGCAGAGTACACAAACGCCCGGCTGTGGTGCTTGATGAACTCGATCACGTCGCGCCTCGACGCTACGAACCCTCCGATTGATGCAAACGACTTCGAGAACGTGCCCATGACAATGTCGATGTCGTTCTCCACGCCAAAGTGCTCGGCGGTTCCGCGGCCGGTGGTCCCGAGCACGCCTATCGCGTGCGCTTCGTCGACGTAGATTCGCGCGCGGTACTTGCGAGCCAGCCGCACGATCTCCGGCAGATTGGCGGTGTCGCCTTCCATCGAAAAAACGCCGTCGACCACGATCAGCCTGCCTTCATCCGATTGAAGGCTTGCCAGCACCTTCTCGAGGTCGGCCATGTCGTTGTGACGAAAGCGGGTCGTGCGCGCGAACGACGCGAGACAACCGTCCAGTATGGAAGCGTGGATGTTGCGGTCGGCTATGATGACGTCGCCCTTTTGAGCGATGGTTGAAAGCGCGCCCAGATTGGTTTGAAATCCTGTCCCGAAGACAAGCGCGGCCTCACGCTTCATGAATCGCGCGAGCTTGTCTTCCAGCCGCACGTGCAGGTCCATCGTGCCGTTGAGCATTCTAGAGCCCGAGCACCCGGTTCCATAGAGGTCGATCGCTTCTTTGGCCGCAGCTTTGACTTCAGGATTGGTGGTGAGCCCCAGATAGTTGTTCGAGCCGAACATGAGGATGCGCCGGTCACCCATCATCACTTCGGCTTCGCCCGAATCTGCGCCGCTTGAAAACTCGGTGAAATAGGGGTAGAGCCCGGCTCGCCGGAACTCGTCAGCCTTGGTGAATCCCACA
>JBGQGO010000475.1:0-4815 GCA_041497455.1 Blastocatellia bacterium
ATCTCCTTTATACACTCCACCACCTCTGACGAGTCGAGCGTCGAGTGCAGCCGATGGCTCGCCACATACAGATTTGCGAGGCTCTCGTTCTGCTCTTCTACCTCCACATATCTTTGGGCGAAATCTTTGTTTTCAGCTTCGACCTGCTGAAACTTGCCATTAAGAAATTCGAGCTTCTGCGCCATTTGACCGTTCTCGACTCGAAGCCGCTCAACTTCTTTCATCAGCAGTTCGGGCGGGTTCATGTTCCCGGCTTCCAACTGCACCACGCGATACCGGAGCCGCTCATTCTCACACATCAACTCCTCGGTGAATGCCCTTCCCTTTCTGAGCATGTCGACCAGTTCTTCACTTTTCTTGAAGAGATTCAATATCTCTGCAGGCTCTTGTTGCATGTCGTCACTCCCTTCAATCCAGATCCTGAATGGTAATGTTCACCCGCACTTCACCATAGGCCGTCGCAATCGGCGCAACCAGGGTCTCGAAGCATTGATCGTAGCTGACGAGATTCGCGCCCGTTATCACCGTTGGAGGGCTCATACTGAGTCTCGTGCCGCCGTCATTGATCTTTGAGATGGCCCGTCCGATCGCCATCGAAGCAAGCTCTGCTATAGAGCTTCGAACCAGCGGCGTCATCCCTGGCGAGGGTTCTCCCAGCATGTGTCCGGCGAGTTGGACTGCGGTAAACAGATCCATATCGAAGATCACACGTCCGTGCGCCTCGCCGGCCAAACCGATGATCGCCATGACTTCCCTGCCGGCCACCGGGCTTGGCTTCATGCTTATTGAAGGGACATCTACAGGCGGCCCGATCAACTCCCTGAACAGCACGGCAGTCGAGTCGACGAATATTTTTACAAAGTCTAGCCTCATATCACTCCCCTGGCTAATTGTCTGTCGTTGGAGACAGGACATTCTGGATCGCCCTTCTAAGCTCTTCGGTGGTGACGGGCTTTGGTATAAACCACTTCGCGCCTGCAGACATCGCCTCAGCCACCTTCTCTTGGTAACTCACCGAACTGATCATGATGACCCTGGCTTTCGGATCCTCACTACATATCCTCTTCACCGTCTCGACTCCCTCCATGCCGGGCATGACGATGTCCATCAGCACAATGTCGGGTCTGAGCCGGCCGTATTCTCTGAGGGCCTCGTTGCCGTTCGCGGCCTCGCTGGCGATGACGTTGTCGAATGAATCCATCATTCGCCTGAGGTGAAATCGCATAAACGCCGAATCGTCGACGATCAAACAAGTGAGGGGCGATTTCACTACCGATGCTTCCTTGTTAACGTCCAGCATAACTCTCCTCCAATGCGGCAAGCCGCCCTACCTTAAACGAGAGATACGAAGCCATCTCGATGAGCGGCACAATCTTGTTTGCGTATCCTCTTTCCACTGCGATTCTGGGCATCCCATACACCGCGCAGCTTTCCTTGTCCTGCGCGAGAGTGTGTCCGCCAGCCGCCATGATCTCTCCGAGCCCCTGCGCTCCGTCACTGCCCATTCCGGTCATAATGATTCCCGTTGCGAGTGCACCGTACTCCTCTGCAACAGACCGGAACAGCACGTCGACGGAGGGCTTGTGGCCGTTCACAGGCGCGCCTCCCTCCAGCAAGACCTCGCATCCCGCGGGCGTTCTCCTGACTTTCATATGTAAGCTGCCCGGTGCTATCAACACCTTTCCCGGGAGAGCTAGATCACCTGATTCAGCTTCTTTCACTTCCAGCTCGCAAATCTCGTTGAGCCAGTGCGCAAGCATCGCCGTGAAGCTTTCAGGCATGTGTTGCACGATAACGATGCCCGCATCCAGGTCTGCCGGTATTTGAGGCAGCAAGTGTCGCAGCGCGTGAGGCCCGCCCGACGACGCGCCGATCGCTATGACTCTTCCCTGCCCTCTGCCCGGCCTTGCGGCCAGAAATTTCTTTTTGACCGGCGCAACGGGTGGAGAAGAGCGACTCAGAGCCAGCACGTTCGTTCGTGCCGCAGCCTTTATCTTCGACACAAGCTCGTCAGCCATCTCTGGCAGTCTGGCCGTGCCTGTAGGCTTGCAGACGAAATCGACTGCCCCTTTCTCCAGCGCCTGCATCGTCAACGCCGCCCCTCGCGTCGTAAGCGAGCTGAGCATGATGACCGGCGTACGATGCTTCGAAACCATTTCGGCGAGTGCGGTCAGCCCGTCCATTCTGGGCATATCCACATCCAGCGTCACGACGTCCGGCTTCAACTGCTCGACCTTGGTCAAAGCGAAGCAGCCGTCGATTGCAGTAGCAATCACCTCGATCTCGGGGTCTTTAGCCAGCAGGTTCGAGATGAGCTTGCGCATCAGCGCAGAGTCGTCTACCACCAGCACGCGAATCTTCTTTCTTTCAGACTGCATAGGCTTCCCTGTTGTTCCCTTTCCCTCGTTCGTATTTGATTGCCTTTCGGAAAACCATTTCTGCGTCCATTATCAGGACGACGCGCCCATCGCCCAACACCGAGGCCCCGGCTAGCGCGTCATTCTGCACCCAGCGGCTGTCGAGCGGCTTGATGACCAATTCCTGCTCGCCTAACAACTCGTCTGCAACAACCCCGTACTTTTTGTCACCGGTTGCGAGGACCACGACGAAGAAGTGCTTTGGCTCGCGTCTGAGCGCCGCACCGCTGCCGCCTCTGCGCCTATCAAACGAGAGCACGACGCCCGGCCGCACCAGCGAGATGAAGCGGTCGCGCAACCGATAGTTTTCGATGCCATCCAGATGAACGATGTCGGAACCTTCCGCGCGCGCTATCTCGCTGACGGCGAGCAGCGGTAAAGCGAAGAGCTGCCCCGAAGCGGTGAAGAGCAGCGCCTTGATAATCGCGAGTGTGAGCGGCATGCGCAGAGTAAAACAGGTTCCGCTGCCAACTTCGCTCTTTACGGCCACGGTTCCGCGCAACTGTTCGATGGCCGCCTTCACAGCCGCAGCTCCAATGCCTCGTCCGGATAGTTGGGTGAGTTCCTTGGCGGTGGACAGTCCCTGCAGGAAGATCAATTCGAGCGCGTCTTCGTCCGTCATCCGCTCGGCATCTTGTTTGGTTATCGCGCCGACTTCAACGGCTTTCCGTTTTACAGCGGCGGGGTCAATGCCCCGGCCGTCATCGCTGACTTCGACGACTACCTGGTTGCCCTCGTGATAAGCGCGCATCGCAATTCGACCGACCTCCGGCTTTCCTGCATTTCGCCGATCCTCCATCGTCTCGAGCCCGTGATCGACTGCGTTGCGGAGGAGGTGTAGCAACGGTTCGTAAACGATGTCGACCAGGGCCCGATCAAGCTCCGTCTCGCCGCCGCTTATGTGAAGGTCAACTTCCTTTCCACACTGAGCCGCCAGCTCACGCATCGGTCTGGCAAATCTGCGGAAGACGTGATCGATGGCGACCATTCGCATTTTAAGCACGCTCTTCTGCAACTCGGCGATCAGCTTGCCCATCTGGTTGCTCGCCCCGCTGAACCGGTCAACCATCTCGTTGCGTGGGATCGCCAATTCAAGCTCAGGTCCAAGCTGACTCATGACTGACCGCGCGATCACCATCTCGCCGGCGAGGTTCAACAGCGTGTCTATCTTTTCCGCCTCAACGCGGACGAATCCGCGGCGATGCTTGCTCGGCGGTTCGCCTTCGCTGCGAAACGAGGCTGGCAGTTGAAGCAGTTCGCCCTTGTGATAGTCCGAGGAGTTGGCAGATACGGTGGTCTCGCCCGTCTTCCCAATCGCGATTAGCGCGTCAACCAGCTCATTTACCGACTCGGCCGCAACATCGCTCACTTCTGCGCCGCCAATCGCCTTCTTCACCGCATCAAGGCTGTTGAGGATAACGTCCACTGAGCGACGATCAAACTTGATCTGTCCGCAGAGCACGGCGTCGAAAACGTCTTCGATTTTGTGAGCCACCTGCGTTACGCCATCAAGATCGACACACGCCGAGTCGCCCTTGATCGTGTGCGCCCCTCTCCGCAGCCGAGTCATCGCTTCAGCGTCAGCCCGGCTTGACTCGAGCGCAAGCAGATCGGTAGCCATCTCCTCTAGAATCTGGAGAGATTGGTCGCGGAACACCGCAAGCAACTGATCGAGTTCTGCTCTGGTCAGATCATCCATCTCGAACACGTTCCTCTGCTATTCATCAAGCCTGTATGCGATGCCCTTATTGCGATGCAACATTGCAAACCTGGTTGATAGACCCTGCAGGCTCTCGGCATGGCCCAGGAACAGGAACCCACCCGGCACAAGGCAATTCGCAAATCTATTCACGAGCTTGCGCTGCCCTTCGGCATCGAAATAGATCATCACATTCCGGCAAAAAACTATGTCTAGCCCGCGGAGTCCGTTGTCGTGCTTCAGGTTGTGATAGTCGAATATCACGCGTTTTCTTACGCCCTCGCTCATCACGTAGTGCCCGTTCTCTTGCCGAAAGTACCTTGCAACACACTGCGGATCGACGCCCTTCAACTGGTCCACGCGATATAAGCCGCACTGCGCGCGTTCGAGCGCCGTGAACGACAGGTCCGACGCGAAAACACGAATGGTCCACGAATCCAGGTCTGGCAATGAATCAAGCAATGTCATCACTGCGCTGTAGGGCTCCTGTCCGGTCGAGCATCCTGCACTCCACACGCGCAGGAGCCTCGTTCCGGCCTTCACTTTCTTGGCAACGAGATCCGGCAAGACGACCTCTCTCAGCAAGTCGAACTGCGGCTGGTTCCTGAAGAATGCAGTCTCGCAGATCATCAGCGAGTCGAGCAGCGTGGGCAACTCCTGAGATTTACCGTTGGGAGCCGTGATGATGCAGTAGTATTC
>JBGQGO010000476.1:0-4806 GCA_041497455.1 Blastocatellia bacterium
GAGGGGCGGCATCTCGATAGGGATCACGCTGATGCGATAGTAGAGATCATTACGGAACGTGCCGTCCTCGACCATTTGTGAGAGATCGCGATTGGTTGCGGCGACGACGCGCACGTCAACCGCAATCTCTTCCAGCCCGCCGACCCGCCGGATGCTGCGCTCTTGCAGAACCCGCAGAAGCTTGACTTGCATCGCGGGCGTCGTCTCGCCTATTTCGTCGAGGAAGATAGTGCCGCCTTCGGCCGCTTCGAACAGACCCTTGCGATTCGAGTTCGCGCCGGTGAAAGATCCTTTCATGTAGCCGAACAGTTCTGACTCGAGCAGCGTCTCGGTGAAGGCGCCGCAGTTGATTGACACGAACGCAGCGGCGGCGCGATCGGACGTGCTGTGTATGGCTCGGGCGACCAGCTCTTTGCCGGTCCCCGACTCGCCGGTTATCAGCACCGTCGAGGTAGTGACGGCCACCGTCTCAATCATCTGGTAGATGGCCTGCATCTGCGGCGAGCGGCCTATGATGTTGTCGAGCGAGTTGCGCTGGCGCAGCTCGCGCTTGAGCAAAACGTTTTCCTGGCGCAGCCGTTTCTTTTCGAGCACCTTTCCAACTGACACCTTCAGCTCATCGACGTCGAAGCCCGCATCTTTGATCACCAGATCCTCAGCCCCAAGCTTGAATGCCTGCCGCGCGGTATCAACCGTCGCGAATGCGGTGATCATTATGACCATCGTCTCGGGTGAGATCTCGCGGACGCGGGCGAGAAGCTCGATGCCGTTTATGTCGGGCATCTTCACATCCGAGATGATCAGGTCGTAGACGTTCTGCCGGATGAGCTCGATCGCGCGCGTCCCGTTCTCGGCTGTGTGAACGGCGTAACCTTCCCGCTTCAACACAAGCTCGAGCAACTCGCGCATGCTCCGCTCGTCATCAACAACTAACAGCTTTTCCATTACTTCCTCTCCCACTCCACCTAATTCAAACGTTTGCTACCACTGCCGGCGGCGCCGAATCCACGCGGCTGGCATCATTGGAACTTACGGGCTGATGCGCAACGCGGCTGCTGGCAGGCAGTCTAATAGCGATGCGCGTGCCATTACCAGCCTCGCTCTCGACAAGTACGTTGCCGTTGTGGTCTCGCACCAACTGATACACGATTGCCATCCCCAGCCCGGTGCCGCCGCTCGAAGAGTTGAACGGCTCGAATAACCTGTCCTTTTGCTCGCGGCTCATTCCGCCGCCCGTATCGCTGAATGCGATCGTCACATCCTTGTTAGGGTTCGCGTCGAGCGTGACCCGCAACTCGCCGCCCTGGGGCATCGCTTGAATCGCGTTGCGCGCAAGGTTCCAGAAGATCTGGCGCATCTGGTTCGGGTCGCCTTGGTAAAGCATCGGCTCATCGGGATACTCTTCCGTTATCAAATGGTCTGGCCGCAGCTCGGGGCTGTTTCGCAGCAGCGCGATTGTCTCCGACAGCAAGCTCGAAAGCTCGATAACTGTGCGTTCGATCTTGGGCGGCCGCGCATAAGTGAGAAAGTCCGATACGATGCGATTCAGCCGGTCCGACTCGCGCAGAACAATTTGCATCAACTGCGACTGGTCCTGCGAAAAGCTCAACTCGCTGGCGAGCACCTGCACCGAGCCGCGCATTGAAGCCAGCGGATTGCGAATCTCGTGAGCCAACCCGGCAGCCATCTTTCCGAGCGCCGCGAGCCGCTCCTGACGGCGGACTTCGCGCTCGAGTTCCATCACCTCGGTGAGGTCCTGAAAAGTGAGCACGTACCCACGCGAGTTGTCAGCCTCATCGACCAGCGGCGCAACGGAGAATCCAAGGTGAATCTCGCGGCCGTCGGCGGTCCTGCAACCGATGTCGAAACGCGGCAGCCGCGTCCGCGTGCGAATCGATTCCAGTCCCGCTTCGATCTGCTTTTCGATGTCTCCGAAGATGGTGAAGATCTTATTGCCGCGAACGTCCGTTGCGCGGTAGCCGGTGATCTCTTCCGCGGCGCGGTTGAAGGTGATGATGTGTCCGAGCAGGTCGGTGGTCACCAGGCCGCTTCGCATGCTCTCGATGATGCGGTCGTTGAACAGCCGGTAGTCCGCGAGGTCCCGTGTTGCGCTGGCAAGCTGAGTCTCGCCGCGCCGGATGCGCTCGGCAAGCTGGCTGGATAAGATTGCGACCGCAAAGATCGCGACCAGGTTTAGCGAGAACATGAACTGTGTCCACGACAGCTCGGTTCCTTCGTAAGGCGGCCAGCCCCCCGCGCGCGGGAGCAGTCTGCTCATCGTGAGCACGCCGACGCACACGTACAGCACGCCGGCCAGGGCGCCCACCAGCGAAACCCCGGTCCTCCCCAGCAGCGCGCACGCGGCAAAAATGATTACCAGATAGAGTGCCAGGAACGGAGATTCGACGTCGCCTGTGCGATAGACCAGCCAGGTGACAATGCAGATGTCCAGGGAAAACTGGATGTAGCCTTGCGTCCTGTGTGCGAGGCGCGTTCGCAGCGCGGCGAGATAGAACGCCGACAGTATTACCGTGGCGCCCGCCACGGCAGCAAGCACCGGGATGAACGAGCGTGGCGTGTTGTCGCGTTCGGTCAGGCCGACAATCGCCAGCAGGGCCGCCGCCATGGCGAGCCGGGAGATCAATAGCCAATGAAGCTTTCTGCGCATGTGGTGATCACCGGGCGTCGAGCCATACGTGCCAGGTGAGTTTCCGATTCCGAGTTCGCTTGTCAATCGTGACGTTCGTTTGTATCCGGTTCTGATCGGGTGATGCCCCGGAGAGTTCCAGCGCTCAGGGGGATGCGCACTGACGAGATTCAAATATTCGCTTTGCGATTAAGACAGTATAGAGGCACTCAGGAGGCGTGACGGAATATACCACGCGGGTGGGCTCGGCTCAAGGGTATCTTTCATAGAAATGGATCGACGTGCTGCCTCAGGTGAAGACTCGTTCGCGACTGGACGCTGAATTGCACTTTTGCACGCCTGACCCCAATCCCTGACAATAATGATGGGCTATTGACAATTACCTTCTGATGCGTGACCCCAATCCCCTCGCTTCTCTTTTTGATAATGCAGAGCAGCGCAATTAATAAGGATGGGGTATTGATTGACAATTACCTTCTGATGCGTGACCCCTCATGACGCTGTTCCTCATCTGATGCGCCCGATTGGGCGGAGATCCTATCGGAAAGGGTCTGTGCCTTGTACTACTACGGTGTGAAGTTCGCTGCCAACAGTATTGTATCGGATTACTCGATCCACGCCGCGATAAATCAAAACGCCTTTTGCGTTCTTGTTCCATGGCTGCGGTGCCTTACCGATAAGGGCATGGCTTGATCCCACCGGCTCGTTGCCTGAGAAGTCGTAGAGTTGGTCCAGTTTCGAATACAAGAAGACGAAAATGTTTGGCTCTACGTACTTCTCTCTGAACTGGTCCATTAGACTACGGAGCCTAGATTCCGTGAAATCTGCCTCATCCATTAGGATGTAGACTTGGCGAAGGACCGAATCCGTATGATCGGAAATGACGTAATAAGACACTCGTTCATCTTGTCGCTGTGAGCAACGGCCCTCTACGGCGACAGGGCGAAATGATCCTCCCAAAAGCGCGAGACAGGCGAGCAAAGCGCCTCTTGTTTGCCGATTCCTATGTAGCATATATTTCTCCGTCACTCAAGCAAGCTGTGCTTCTCAAAGGTAGAGAGTGATAACGATCTTTTCTAATCACCTGGACATCCTGCTTGAAACCATACGTCAACCCTCTCACTGTCCGTTAGAGGCCGACCAGTCTTAGGATCATTCAGGGCTGGGATGTGAAATAGGGTAACCATTCCCGAGTCACTGGTCCCATAGTAGTGGCTCAGTTCGTGCTCCAGATTTAGTAAGCCAGAATCGCCGCTAAAATACGCACCATCCACGCCTCCCACAGTGTATACTCCTGCGCGACCATTTCCAACTTGGAATGGCGAATTGGTCTGCGCTGCCAAGGTTGCGCCCTCAATTCCAAATGCGCCGGGAGAAAACAAATCTCCTACGGTTCCGCTGAAAGCAGTCACCTGGGGAAACCACTTCGTTGAGGCATCTGACGCTATGCTGCTTACATCATAAAAGTCCACGCTACCAGCACCTGATTCTAGTTGGTCAAAAACAGTCCCTCGCGAGCTGCCAACGCTTGACAGCTTCTCCTTACACTTCTTGTTCTTATCGCTTTCAAGAAAATCGTGAAACTGCTTAAGTCGCTTCTTGGATAGCCTACCCACCTTAGGTCTCGATGGAGGTCGATCCGATCGTCGTTGACCTTCCTGAGTTCGAGGATCGGGACAGATAAAACCTACATAGATGCCGTCTAGAATGACCGAAATGCACCCTCCTGGGGTCAAGAAATCTGTCGAATCTGGTGGTCCATCCGAATCATCATCGTCATCTTCATCCAGCCCCTGCCGATCCGTTTTGTTTAACGGATCATTCAAGACTTGCGAATATCGGTTGAGCCTCTGCGGTTTATATACATTTCCTGCTATAGGGTCAATGCGCATGAACCTCCCAATAGCCGGCGCGTACTGTCTATTCACAGCGTAATCAGTGCCACTCTCAGTATCTCTCTCGTAGCTTGTAAAATGATGCTTCTCCTGCGAGCCGCTCTCGCCGAAGTCCTCTCCAAACGGCAAGTGAGCCTGCCGCCCTAGCACGTTCCCGCTTGTGTTGAGCACAACCCTTGTGCTCAAGCGGTCGCTCAGATAGTACTTCGTCGTCCACGTCCCGCCGCTGCTCGGTCGCTCACGGCTGTAGATTCTCTGGCTGCC
>JBGQGO010000477.1:0-4794 GCA_041497455.1 Blastocatellia bacterium
GCAGTCAATCGGTTTCCTGTGTAGGCTGGGCTTGAACAATCCACGTGGTATTCGGGAAGCAGTCGAGGCCTTCGTCTTGTAGGCCGCATCTGAACAATCCACCCACTGCCGTGTGTGGGATTCCCGGATTCTCACTCAGTCCCGGAAGGTTGGGGATGCTTCCGTCCAGCCACGAGTCAACTTCTCCGACCCAGCTCATCAAGAGCCGCGCCCAAACGTTCGAGTCCGCCAGCCAACATCTCCGAATCGCAGGCGATGCCGATCCGAATATGATCGGGCATCTCGAAGAACGCTCCGGGCACTACCGAAGTCTCATACTTCTCTCGAAGTAGCGAGCACAACTCCTCCACTCGACCCCGCCTCACTCTTGGAGCGACGACTGTTCCGAACCTCGGCCGGACCGTGTCGAGGTCGTCCCGTGAATCAAGAAACTGATCGAGTAGCGGGCGGTTTCTTTCAAGTAGCGCACGCGCTCGAGCGGCGATCGCATCGAGATTCTTCAGCGCGATCACACTCAGCCGCTCGGCCGGATGCGCGGGAATGTTGCCAAACAGATCATTCAACCGCCAGATCCTTGTCGCAAGTTCGGGCTCCGCAAGTATCCACCCGCATCGCAGGCCGCTCAGCCCGTAGGCTTTTGTCAGACTGCCGGTCGTGACGAATTCATTTCCAAGGTGAAAGGCCGAGCCCGGGGATTGATCGAATAGAGCTTCGAGATAAACCTCGTCCACCAGCACGCGCGCTCCGGCTCGCTGCGCGATTTCTCCAATTTGCTGGAGCGTATCGTTGTCGACAAGAACGCTGCTGGGATTATGCATATTGGTGAGCACGATGAGCCGCGTGCGATTTGTTACGGCGCGTTCCACCTCGCTCGGGTCAACACAAAAGCCCTCTTCGAACCGCCGCTCGAATCGCTTCACGCTCGCGCCGAGAAACGCCGCCGCCGACACGAGCGGATCGTAAGCAGGGCGCTCGATAAGAGCTTCGTCGCCAGGCTCGAGGATCGCGGCCATCGCCATGAAATTGGCCATCGACGTTCCCGTGGCGGCTACGACGTTTTCAATTGCAACGCCACATTTGGCCGCGAGCGCCTGCTGAAGCGGCTCGTAGCCGTACCAACTCGGGCCGCTGATCTCTATGTCTTCGATCGTCGCTCCCAGCTCGGCCATCGGGTAATGCATGACGCCGCTCGTCGCCAGGCTGAATCTCGCCTGCGAGCTAGTCTTCGCCCACTCGATGTAGTCAGATCGTTTCACTCGTTTCGGTTCCGCCACGTTTGTTTCTCCATCGCCAAAAGAAATAGACCGGTATCCCGGCGACTAGTATCACCACTCCGATCAAGCTGTTCCTTGGGGCCTTGTAAACTGCGCTTGCGGCGACCAGCCACTCCGCAGCGATGAACAAGATGATGACTACAGCGCTTACTCTGAGCGCGAACCTCTTTCCTTCGGAGCTGCTCCCCGCGCCACGCTTGCGAAGCGCAAACAAGCAAGCCGCTGTCAGCCCGAAGAAGATCGAATCAATCGAAACGACGTAGTTGAGAATCTGCTCGTACCTGCCGGACGCCGCAATCACGATCGCGACAAAGCCCTGCAAAGCAATCGCGGCCGCGGGCACACGCGTGCGCGGATGAAGCCGCGCGACGCCTTTGAAGAACAGCCCGTCGTCCGCCATAGCAAAGTAAACTCGCGGCGCGGTGAGCATGCTCTGACTCAAGAAGCCGAGCGTCGAGATCGCAATGCCAATCGCGATTATCGTTTTGCCCTTCTCGCCTAAGACCGATCGCATCACTTCGGATGCCGGAGTAGTTGTCGCCGCAAGGCCTTCCACGCCCAGCACGCTGACGCAAACGAAGTTCACCGCCATGTACAGGACGATGACTCCCATCACTCCGATCAACAACGCTCGCGGCAGATTTTTTCGCGGCTCACGCATCTCGCCCGCGACGAAGCTCGCCGTTTGCCATCCGCCGTAAGCGAACAAGACTGGTACTAACGCCGCTCCGAATGTTCCGATCATCGACCAGTTTTCGGGCGCTGACGACGGCGACTGTATCTGGCCGCCGCCTACGTCGTGTCGAGGGCCTGCCCATAGGCCGACGCCGATCAGGCCGGCGATCGCCAGAATCTTCAACACCATCAGCGCGCTCTGGACTGTGCTGCCTGCACGCACACCAAGGCAGTTGATGATGGTCAGAGCCCCAAGGGCTATCGCGCCCACAACCCAGTCTGCGGTTCCCACGCGGGTCAGGTCGATGAAGTAGCGCGCGAAGGTCACCGCTACCGCAGCCATTCCTCCGCTCTGAACCACAAGCAGAAGCGTCCAGCCGTAGATGAACGCCATCCCGGGATGAAACGCTTCGCGGATGTATGCGTACTGGCCGCCAACTTGTGGCCGCAAGGCCGCCAGCTCGGCGTAGATGAACGCGCCAGCAAGTGCGATCAAGCCGCCGGCCGCCCAAGCTCCCAGAATCAACGCGGGCGTGTGAAGGACTTCGGCGACGACGTGCGGATTCATGAAGATCCCGGATCCGATGATCCCACCCATCACGATCATCGTTCCGTCGAACAAGCCAATCCGCCGCGCCAGTTTCGGGGCGGCATCGGGATCGATTGCCGAGGGTTGGCCTTGGATTACGGCCCGTGGTGGATTCAGGATTTGTTCCCTTTGTTACGTTGAGCTTGGTTCAACCAGTCAGAGGCTGACCGAATCCCACAACGTTCATTGGGGATTTCAAGCCTTCGTCGTCGTCTGCAGGCGCTCCCTCATGCGCATCTGCCACTTCGTGCGAGGCGTGTCCTCTTCTTCAAACTGGCTGAGCGCTTCCTTCAGCGTCTCGCCGCCGATCTGCCGCGCTTTCAAATAAAGCAGCGCAGTCAGCGTAGCGATGAGCGGAACGATGATCGCGTTGAGCATCACCACAGTGATCGACGTAATGCGCCCGGTCAGCGCTGGCGCCTGCGGAGTCTTTGACAGTTTGAGAGCGAAGGCGACCGGAATGGCTACGACCGACGCCACAACACCGGGGATGGCCCATTGGAAGAAGAGAATAACGATGACCGAGCGCCAACAGCGCTTGACCAGAGCCTTCGAGCGCTTCAACGCCGCGCGCCCTTTCAGTCCTTCCATCATCACTACCGGAGCAGCGAGGGAGTAGTTGATGAACATGATCACGCCCGGAACCAGCAACATTAATCCGAGGACCCATCGAATCGAGGCGATCGCAATCGTAGTCAAAAGAGGCTTCAATCTTTTCTTAACCGCTCCATAAGCCGTGCGTAGTTGCAGCGGTCTTAGCGGCGAAAGGAAGAGCTGCGTCACCAGCCGTATCGTGACTCCGACGATTACCGCATTGATGAAGAAGTTAGCGAAGAACATGAGGATCGAGAGTACGATTTCGACTGCGCCGTTCGCGGACGTACCAGACGTACCAATTGTGAACCTCACGCCGCCCGCTGGAGCCTGTCCATCCGGCACCTCCGGCCTGAGCGCGGCGCTGATCAGAAGTGCGCCGTGCAAGGCAATTAGCGGGAGGTATATCAGGAACGTGACGCGGAAGAACTTCGGGAAGTGTTCGATGTAAAGCGCGAAAGCTCGGCGCAGCAAAGCGCCCGTTCCTTCAGACGTAGCTCGCAACGCGCTTGCGAAGCCGGCGGCGCTTGCGGGACGATCTGAAGGGTTCTTCGCCAGCGCCGACATCACAATCGCAGCCATTCGCTTCGGCATCTTCCGGCGCTTTTCTTTGAGCGGAGGCGGCGGGGCTTCCATGTGAAGCCTCATCAACTCGTAAGCCTGACCCGTGAATGGCGGCTCACCCGCGAGCATCTGATACGCAATGACGCCGAGGCTGTATATGTCGCTGCGAGCGTCGAGCGCCTCGCTGCGGCATTGCTCCGGCGACATGTAAATGGGTGTGCCCAGGATCGATCCAACTCGCGTCAGCCCGTCGGCCGGAACGGTCTGCCGAGCCAGATTCTCAGCAGTAGTGTGCTCGAACACGCGTGTTCGTTCTTCCTCCAGCACGCGCGCAGGTTGCACTTGAGTCGCAGCTTCGGATGATCCCGCGGATAGTAGTTGCGTCGCCGCTTCACTCGCAGCCGGGCCGTTGACCTCCGCTCCTTCAACCAGGATGAGGGTTGCATCGTTCTCGACGTTATCAACAGGGGGCCGTTGTATTTGAGTTGCGCTTTCTGAAAGTTCAGCCGCCCGCGCGTAAGTCTTAGCCTCGAGGACTCCCGTCGTGCGCGGCTGGTCCGTCACGGTCTCCGAGTTTCCAGACAGCCTCTTTGTGTCAGGCGAAGACGAAGGAGCAGACGATAAGCCGCCGGCTGAGCCAGCGACTTGAACATCGCCCAGCTTGGCTAGACCGAAGTCGAGCACCTTAACGGTGTATCCGCCGCGCCGATTCGGCTCGAGCCAGATGTTGTCGGGCTTGAGGTCGCGATGAATGATGCCCTGTTGATGCGCCTCCTCTATTGCCGAAGAGGTTTGTTCGATGATGTCGACGACCCAGTCGATTGGAAGCTGAGACTCTTCGGCCAGCACTTCGGCGAGCGTGCAGCCGTCGAGGTACTCCATCACCAGGTATGCGATTCGCTCGCCGTCAACACGCGCAAAGCCGAAGTCAGTCACATTTACCACGTTTGGATGATGCAGGCGGCCGGCAGCTTTTGCCTCGCGCCTGAAGCGTTCGACGAACTCGTCGTTCATCATGAACTGCGGCGTGATGACTTTGACTGCGACGGGCCTGCCGGTGCCCAGGTGCGTCGCGAGATAGACCGAGCCCATCCCACC
>JBGQGO010000478.1:0-4790 GCA_041497455.1 Blastocatellia bacterium
CAGCTGCGTCGTCGATCATCGCGACGTGCTTATCGACCATGGCCTTTTTGATCTTTTCGATTGGGCTCTCGGCTGGTTCTTCGTTGGCGGCTTGTATCAATCCGCATCTGACTGTTCTTGGCATGTTCCGATCTCTCCTATCGCTCGACGACTATCGTAAGCTCGAAAATGGGGTGTCTCTTGGGAATTTGGACCTCACCACCTCATGAGCCGCGCGATCAATGTGACAGCAGCCGGATCATCAGGGAAGATCACCGGTGTGTCGCTGACCCGCATCGTTCGGTCGCCGACCCGCTTTGCAAACACCTTAACGGGACACCCGCACGCACTGTAGATGAAAGTCAACTCGCGCTCCTGACCATCGGGCCATATGTCTCGCACGGACAAGTCGCCAGGCCTGACCTTCGCGTCGATTATCGAGTTGGGGTTGCCGGAACCATCTACGGTCAGGGTAGTACCTTTGCCGTTGTCCAACAGTATCGTCAGGTTCTTTGGCTGAACCGGCTGCAGCGTTGGATTGATCTTGCCGCGCCACAGCACTTCGCCCGTGCGTTTGAAGATCAGTTGACCGGCTCCCGGTTTTTCGCTGCTGACGTGCATCGACATGTGCAGCTTGCCGTCGGGCGTCGCCTCACCGTAGGCGTCGAGAACGGCGAACGTGCGGCCCTGACCGTCGTCGGGTTGATATCGCCGTTCGACCTGGGTAAGCGCCTCGGCGATACTCGGGAGCTTTGGCCCGAAGTCCAACTCGACGGTCACCATGACAGCTTTGGCGACGTCCATCGTCACAAGCTCGGACGAGGGCGTCGTTTGTTCGGCTACAGGCGGCGATGGCTGAGCCTGCGCGGGAGGAAGCGTCTTTGAAGACGAGCTGGTTCGGTTCGCTCTCGCGGCTAGTAGAGCTACGGCTACGATGCCGGCCAAAACGAGCAGTGCGGCAACTGGGATCCACCGCTTCAGGTTGCCGGCGGCGGGTTTGTTTGTTTGCGCTCCACCGCCTCTGCGATTCTTGCTTCTGCTTTTTGCCATTGCGAATTCTAATCTGAACTGACCCTGGACGCGCTCTGTTCTCACCGCTTCAGCATTCATTTCGGCGACGAAAGACAATAACAAAGGCCCCAGCTTCGAGGCAACAAAGCCCGGATGGGCTATTCTCGTAAGCTCGCGGCCTATTTCGACTGCGGCGGCCTATTTGGACTGCGCCGCCCTCTTGCTCATTGTGTGACTGTCGCATGCGTGGCGGCGCTCTGGCTTGAGTAGCGCACAAAGATCGACGCTTGTTGAGCTGCGGGGGCGGAACCATCGAGAGGCAAAAGGCCCATCTTGGACTGCGCCGCCCTCTTCCTCATTGAGTGACTGTCGCATGCGTGGCGGCGCTTTGGCTTGAGTGGCGCACAAAACACCGAGCCCTTGCCCATAGATCGACGCGCGTGGTGTTGCGTGGGCGGAACCGTCCAGAGCCAAAAGCGCCGCCACGCATGCAACAGTCACACAATAAGGAAGAGGGCGGCGCAGTCCAAATAAGGCCGCCGGTTACAGCTTAGCCCAAAGCTTCTCGCTTGCGGCGCGGGCGCGCTCGTAAAGATCCTGATCATCCAGCGCGGACTGTCTATTCCTGATCACAAATCTGCCGTTCACCATCACGCTTTCAACTGAAGCCGAGGTCATTCCAAACGCGAGATGCCACGCAAGGTTCTCAGCCGTTAGAGGCGTAGGCGAATCGTAGTCAAGCACAGTCACGTCGGCCATCGAACCCCGACCCAGACTTCCCACATCACCGCCGAATGCTTCAGAGGCGAGCCGATGATTGTTAGCCAGCACACGCAGCCAATCATCCGCGCCGAGGCCCGCCCGCGCGTCGCGGCCCTTGAAAAAAGCGAAGCGCGCTTCTTCAAACATGTCGCCTCCGATGCCGTCAGTCCCGAGCACTACGCGGTCGCCGAATTTCGCGACCGGTGCGTAGCCGACTTGATTGTTCATGTTCGAGCGAGGGTTGTGCGCGAACCACACCCCAGCCGATCGCGCTATTTCGATATCTTCGTCGGATAAATGTATTCCGTGAGCCAGGATAGTCCGGCTGTTTAGCGCGCCGTGCTTCGCGAGGCGTTCGACTACACCTGTCCCGTACCTCGCCCCCGCGTCCTCAACATCGCACCTATCTTCGGCGACGTGAATGTGAAGGCCAGCGTCGAACTCTCGCATCAACCCGGCGCATGCTTCGAGCGATTCATCCGACATCGTGAACGACGCGTGAGCTCCAACCATCGCGCGAAACAGGTTGGGCTTTGACGCCGAGCGGCCAACCCAGCTTAGAAATTTGCGGTTCTCTTCAAGCCCGTGATCGCGCTCGGCAGTGCCGCCACGATCGGTTACCTCGTAGCAGAGCACGGCTCGCAAGCCAACCTTCTCGATCGCCTCGCGCACGATCTCGAGCGACCCGCTGATGTGCGACGGCGAAGCGTGATGATCAAACAGACAAGTCGTCCCTGCCCGCGCCGCATCCATCGCTCCGGCCATCGCGCTCCAGTAGATCGTTTCTTCGTCGAGCGCACGGTCCAAGCGCCACCAGACCAGTTCGAGAATCTCTTTGAAGTTCGAGGGCGTTCGTGGCGGCGCCGGCATCCCACGCACAAGCGCCGAGTAGAGATGAGTGTGCGCGCAAACCATCCCCGGCATCACAAGCTTGCCGCTGAGATCGATTACTTCTTCGCCCTCGTGCGGTGCAAGCCCGGAGCCGCGTTCGACTATCCGGCCAACAGCGACGCGCAAATCCGTGCGCTCGGTTGCAGCCGGATCGAGAGTCGCGAGTGTTGCTTCTTTCAGAAGGTATGACATGTCCAATCAACAAGCCCGCTGCTTTCGGGCTTCCGCAATCCGCCGCTCGAGATCCGAGATTCCAATATCAGGCGCGACGCGCATTGGTTCTCCTACAGCCCGTCTCGCTGCGTCAACATCCTTCAATCCGTTGCCCGTGAGCATCAACAGCACCCGCTCGCCGGACTTGATGGTCCCGCTTTCGGAGAGCTTCATGAATCCAGCGTAAGTCGCCGCTGCCGCTGGTTCAACGAAGACGCCTGTCTCACTAGCAAGCTTCGGGATCGCGAAGATGATCTCGTCGTCGCTCACCTTCACGCCGGGTCCTCCCGACTCACGTATCGCCCGCACTGCCATCGTTGCGTCGCGAGGCTTACCTACGTTGATGCTGTCGGCAATCGTGTGCGCCGGACCTTCTCGCACTATGCCATCGCCGTTCGCCGCGTCGACGATTGCGGAAGCCGTTCCCGATTGCACGCCGATCATCTGAGGCAGTCGATCTATGAACCCGATGCGATGAAGATCATTGAATCCCTTCCACAGCCCGCTGATGATATTGCCATCGCCGACCGGGACGATGACTTTGTCGGGCACATCCCAATTCAACTGCTCAGCGATCTCGAGCGCGGCGGTTTTCTTTCCTTCGCGCGTGAAAGGATTGTAGCCGGTGCTGCGCTGATACCAGCCGAACCGCCGCGAAGCTTCGATGCACAGGTCGAAGGCTTGATCGTAGCTGCCTTCGACCAACACGACCGTCGCGCCATAAATCTGAAGCTGCGCCACCTTCGCCGGCGGGGCCGACGAGGGCACGAAGATCACCGATTCCATCCCGACGCTCGCACACATCCCGGCAAGCGCGCTTCCCGCGTTGCCTGAAGAAGCGGTGGTGATGATCGCAGCTCCTGCTTCTCTTGCTTTGACGACGGCCAGCGCGCTCGGACGGTCCTTGAAGGAAGCAGTCGGATTGCGGCCGTCGTCTTTGATGAAAAGCTGCTTGACCCCGTAGCGCTCGGCAAGCTGCGCGCAATCGTAGATCGGAGTCCAACCCACGGTGAGCAGCGGCACGGCGGCTGAATCTTCGATTGGCAGCAGCGCTCGATAACGCCACATCGTGAAGTTGCGATCGCCGGCGAGACTCGCTTTGCTTAATTGCGCGCGGACCCGGTCATAGTCATAAAGCACGTCGAGGTTGCCGCCGCACATCGCGCAAACGTATTCCGTTTCGCCGACGCGATGCTCGCGTCCGCACTCAACGCATTTGAGACCTGCAACGTTGTTCATCGGCTTCCAGAGTCAACGCGACTCTTTCGCAAATCGCAGATGCCTGACTGTCCTCGCACGCAGTACTCGCAATGAGCATTCATCCGAAACAGCGAGCGATAGAGCGGTCCCAATCCGCACTCAGGGCACCTAAGTTTCAAGCCGCGCAGCAAGAGTCGTTTTGCTCTGCTAGTATCCATTTCAACATCAAGCCCGAGCGGCTCTGCCTGACTTGCGATTGTTTGGCGTTGCAATCACACCGCCGACAACCGACTTATTGTAGGTATCACCGTCGTCCTTGCTCCACCTCGGGGTAGACAGCCTCGAACTATCTTCCTCGGAGAAACTCCCTCGCGCGCTGAAGTTCGGCTCTGCTCGCGTCACCACCCGCGCACATCCTAACCAGCTTCTGGTAAAACACGCGCGCTTTAGAATCATCGCCTGCGAGTTGGGCCGCGCGTCCGGCGCCGTAGAGCCCGTTCAATCGATTGGGCGAGTCCGCCAGCGAGCGCTGGTATTCTCTCAGTGCCTCGGCCGGCCGATTCAATTCCAGGAGAAGATCTCCAAGCATCTCGCGCGCGGGCAAGATCGCGCCCGGCGTGACTGGATGCTTGTCCGTCGAGTCTTCGAGATCGGCCGCCGAACCCATGAGTCGTAACGCTTCAGGGTTCTTGCCTTCAGCCTTTGCAAGCCACGCCGCCGCAGCTCTGTGTTGA
>JBGQGO010000479.1:0-4767 GCA_041497455.1 Blastocatellia bacterium
ACCGCCACTCTGCCATTGGTCGGTCGATGTGAGTGGCAATTGGCGTCTGACGTTTAGCTTTGAGGGCGAAGATGCCATTTTGGTCGACTATCAGGATTATCACTGAGGTATTTTATGCGGATGTTCAATCCACCCCATCCAGGCACGGTACTGAGGGATTATTTGGACAGCGTGCCGGTGACGGCTGCTGCCAAGCATTTGGGAATCACGCGCGTTGCGCTTTCGCGCATCCTGAATGGAAGCGCGGGGATCTCGGCTGAGATGGCTTTGCGTCTCTCCGAAGCTCTAGGTACGAGTCCCGAATTGTGGACAGGCATGCAAGCCCAGTATGACCTGTGGCAGGCGTCAAAGAAGCGGCGTCGAAAACTAGCGCGTTTGCTGGCAGCATAGCCAACTCCCCAACCACGTAGAATTGCCTTATTCACTCGCCCGCGCTGGGAGTGGCTCTCCTGATTTCTGCTTACTGCTTAATTGATTTTGCTCGTCACTCGTCACTCGTTACTCATCACTGTCGTCGTTGATTCACGATTTACCATTCACGGTTCTTCGAAGGGTTGCGCGGGGACAGAAGGGGACCGCAGGGGGACCGGCGTGCAAAAACGCAATTCACACTTGCGAGCTTTTTGAATTGCATATTGCACGCCTGGCCCTCTTCTCCCCTCTTCTCCCAGTTGCGACCTTTGTTGAATTGCATATTGCACGCCTGACCCCCTTCTACGATTCTCCTTTTTCAGCAGCCTGCTAGGCCTCGATTTGACGGATCAAACCTCAGACGATAATGTGAAACAGCTTGATAAGAGGCGTATCAGGAAGCTGAATAATCCAAAACCACTCCAGTGCTGGAAAGAAGGAGACGCTTTATGAACTCACGCACGCGCAAGCCGCTCGCCGCCTTGCTGTTGATCATCCTTGTTGCGATCTCGGCCCAACTCGTTCGAGCACAGAGCGAGATTGACATACCATATCAAAAGTTCGCTTTGAAGAACGGCTTGACGCTGATCGTTCACGAAGACCACAAAGCGCCGATTGTCGCCGTCAACATCTGGTATCATGTCGGCTCGAAAAACGAGAAGCCGGGCCGCACTGGCTTCGCACACCTGTTCGAACACCTGATGTTCAACGGCAGCGAGAACTTCAACAAAGATTACTTCGAGCCGTTCGAGCGAATAGGCACCACCGATCAAAACGGCACTACCAACGAAGACCGCACTAATTACTTTGAGAACGTTCCGTCATCGGCGCTCGACGTTGCTCTGTGGATGGAATCCGACCGCATGGGTCATCTGCTCGGAGCGATCGACAAGCCACGACTCGACGAACAGCGCGGCGTTGTGCAGAACGAAAAGCGGCAGGGCGAAAACGAGCCGTACGGAAAAGTATTCTCGGTCGCCACGCCCAACCTTTATCCGGCGGGCCATCCTTACTCGTGGGAAGTAATCGGCTCGATGGAAGACCTAAACGCCGCGAGCCTCGAAGACGTGCGCGAGTGGTTCCGCAGCTATTACGGCGCGGCCAACGCGATCATAGTCATAGCCGGCGACGTCGACCCGAAGACCGCCAAAGAGAAGGTCGAAAAATACTTCGGTGATATTCCATCCGGGCCGCCGGTCACAAAACACAATGTCTGGATCGCCAAGCGCACCGGCGAGCACCGCCAGCAGATGGAAGACCGCGTGCCGCAAGCTCGCATATACAAATTCTGGAACGTGCCGCAGTGGGGTTCAGCGGACGGCGATTATCTCAACCTGGTCGGCCAGGTGCTATCTTCCGGCAAATCGTCCCGGCTCTATAAGCGACTGGTCTACGACGATCAAATCGCCACCGATGTGCAGGCGTTCGCTTCGCTGTCGGAGATCGGTGGAATCTTCTTCATTCAAGCGTCTGCGCGGGCCGGCCAGTCGCTCGCAAAAGTCGAGAAGGCGATCGACGAAGAGTTGTCCAAATTCTTAGCCGAAGGCCCGGCCGCCGCCGAGTTGCAGCGGGTCAAGACTCAGTATCGCGCGCGGTTCATTCGAGGCATCGAGAGAATCGGCGGATTCGGCGGCAAGTCCGACGTGCTGGCGATGAATCAGGTGTATGCGGGGACTCCCGATCACTACAAGACAAGGCTCAAGCGCGTCGCCGATGCGACCGCGGCGGATCTCAAGACGGCCGCGACCCGCTGGCTGTCCGACGGCGTGTACGCGCTTGAAGTTCATCCGTTCCCCGGGTATGCAACCGCGCAAACCGCCGTTGATAGAAAGAAGCTGCCCGACGCGGGTCCGCCGCCCGAAGCGAAGTTCCCCGAGCTTCAGCGCGCGACGCTTGCGAACGGTTTGAAGATAGTGCTCGCCGAGCGACATTCGATTCCGCAGGTCAACCTTCAAATGGTGCTCGATGCCGGGTACGCGGCTGACCAGTTCGGCCTTCCAGGAACCGGCGGCCTGACTCTTGGCTTGTTGGACGGAGGAACGAAGCGACGGAACGCGCTTCAAATCAGCGACGAGTTGATGAGGCTCGTAGCAAACCTCAACGCAGGCTCGGACCTGGACACGTCAACGGTGTCTCTGTCGGCGTTGAAAGAAAACCTCGACCCTTCGCTCGACGTTTTTGCGGACGTGATCTTGAATCCGTCGTTCCCACAGGAAGACTTTGCCCGATTGCAGAAGCAGCGGCTCGCCCAGATTCAACAGGAGAAAGTTCAGCCCATTGGCATCGCGTTGCGCGTGTTTGCCGGGCTGCTTTACGGCCCGGGCCACGCTTACAGCAACCCGCTCACAGGGACGGGCACCGAAGAATCCGTATCGAAGCTCAAGCGCGAAGACTTGATCAAGTTTCATCAAACGTGGTTCAAGCCGAACACGGCCACGCTCATCGTTGTCGGCGACACAACGATGGCTGAGATAAAACCGAAACTGGAAAGGCTGTTCCAGGGCTGGCAGCGCGGCGATGTCCCGTCGAAGAACATCGGCACTGTCGCTCTACCGCAAAAACAGGTCGTTTATATGGTGGACCGGCCCGGCTCGGAGCAATCAGTGATTCTCGCCAGCAACCTCGCGCCGCCGAAGGCAAATAAAGACGAGAGCGCGATTGAAACGATGAACACGCTGCTTGGCGGCAACTTCACTTCGCGGATCAACATGAATCTGCGCGAAGACAAGCACTGGTCTTATGGGGCAGGCAGCTTCGTGTTCGACGCGCGCGGCCAGCGGCCGTTCATCGCATACGCGCCGGTGCAGACCGACAAGACTAAAGAGTCGATCGCGGAGCTCGTGAAAGAATTGAATGGCATCGTGGGCAGCCGGCCAGTTGCGGCTGAAGAATTGGTGAAGGCGCAGGCTTCATTGACGCTGACGCTTCCGGGATCGTGGGAGACGATGAACGCGTTGGGCTCTTCAATCGGCAACATCGTGCGCTACGGATTGGATGATCGCTACTACGACTCATACGCGGGCAAGATTCGCGCGTTGAAGATCGCGGACATGGTTCCGGCCGCCAAAGTGGCGATTCAGCCTGACAAGCTGGTGTGGGTGATCGTAGGCGACCGCGCCAAGATCGAAGCAGGCATTCGCGAGTTAGGGCTCGGCGAGTTACGCGTGATCGATGCCGATGGCAAGCCTGTGAAGTAGCGACACACCCGGGTGAAGCTCAACTTTGTGAGTCATGATGCCGCTTGAGAACTTGGGCTCGAACCGATTCCCAGGGCACCGTTTTCACTGAGCCAGAATCCAACTCTGAAAGCCGTAGCTGAACTTCTGCCTGCCAGGCCTGTTCGACGCCTTCGTCTATCTCTGTATCCAAACTCTCGATGAGCAACCCGGCCAGAGTTGCGCGGTCTTCCTCAGGGAGGTCGGCAGCTTTATTGAATAGGTCAACAACTGACGTTTGCATACGCGGATGGTACCGTAGCGCCGTCCGCACGTCGCCTCGTTTTTTGTGCAGCAACGAGCATCTGAGTTAGTAGGCCACAACGTGATAATCCAATCCGATCGCGTTGTTCTGGCGTTAGTTGGCGGGCCTCGAACGTTGACACTGTCCTCGACGCTAACCTATCATCAAGCGTACTTCTCTTAGACACATTCCGCCTGTGTGCCTGGCTTTAGGAGAGCTTGATGAGCACGATCAACCTGAGCAATCCCTTTCAGGAAGCTGAACGCGAATGGGAAGAGCGCACCCTCGATCCGGCGTTGAAGCGGTCGCCGGAAACCAAGAAGACTTTCACTACCGTTTCTCTGACGCCCGTCGAGCGGTTGTATACGCCTAACAGCGTGCCTGATTTCGACTACGAGACTGAGCTTGGGTTTCCGGGTGAGCCGCCCTACACGCGAGGCATTCATGCGACAGGTTATCGCGGCAAGTTATGGACGATGCGTCAGTTCGCCGGATTCGGTTCGGCGTTCGATACCAATCAGCGATTCAAGTATCTTCTCGAACAAGGTCAGACCGGGCTCTCGGTCGCATTCGATCTGCCGACGTTGATGGGATACGATTCGGACCATCCGTTCAGCGAAGGAGAAGTCGGAAAGTGCGGCGTCGCAATATCGAGCCTCGCCGATATGGAAGTATTGTTCGATGGCATCCCAATCGAACAAGTCACTACGTCCATGACGATCAACGCGCCGGCTTCGATGATCTTCGCGATGTTTCTGGCGGCTGCCGAAAGGCAAGGGGCGGACTGGAAGAAGGTCGGCGGCACGCTTCAAAACGACATACTCAAGGAGTACATCGCCCAGAAGGAGTGGATATATCCGCCACGGCCATCGATGCGGCTGATCACCGACACGATCG
>JBGQGO010000480.1:0-4767 GCA_041497455.1 Blastocatellia bacterium
ACTGAGCTTGCTGGAGCGCGGAGCGTCGGCGGTTGCAAGCGGCGCCCGGCTGGTGTATTCGACTTGCTCGATCGAACAGGAAGAGAATGAAGAGGTGGTCCGCCTCTTCCTGGAGAGAACTTCGATGCTCCAGGTGATTGAGCCGAACGCGCCCGCCAGTCTGATTACCAGCGACGGCTTCGTGAGGACCTTTCCACACCGAAACGGTACCGATGGTTTCTTTGCTGCGGCGTTTGAAAGGCTGCTATGAATGCGCGGCCCAGGAGAAGAACGATGCGATGCGTGCTGATGAGTTTTTTACCGTTCGTCCTTGCCTTAACGCTGGCCGGCGGCTCTTTGTCTGGCGGCTCTGCAGTCGAATCGAAGAGAGATGTTCGGACTCCGGCGCAAATCGTTCTGCTTGGCACTGGAACTCCAAACGCGGACCCGGACCGTTCGGGGCCGTCGGTCGCGATTGTAGTCAATGACACTCCTTACCTCGTTGACTTCGGACCGGGCGTAGTCAGGCGCGCGGCGGCGGCGTTTCAAAAGGGAATCAAAGGGCTAGCGGCCAAGAATCTCAACCGGGTGTTCGTCACTCACTTGCATTCGGACCACACCACCGGGTATCCCGACCTGGTCTTTACTCCGTGGGTGCTCGAAAGAAAGGAACCCCTCGAGGTCTACGGTCCGAAAGGCATCAAAGCGATGACCGGGCACATATTGAAAGCCTATCGCCAGGACATCGACATCAGGTTGCGTGGCGGCGAGCCTTCCAACAAGACCGGCTACAAAGTCATCGCCCACGAGATCAAACCCGGCGTCGTTTACAAAGATGAGAACGTGACGGTCAAAGCATTTCTCGTCAATCACGGTTCCTGGCGCGAGGCTTACGGTTTCCGCTTTGAGACGGCGGACCGCACGATAGTGATCTCAGGAGACTGCCGGCCGAGTCCATCGGTCATTCAAAATTGCGACGGCTGCGACGTGCTGATTCACGAGGTTTATTCTCAAGCCGGGTTCGCGACTCGCCCGCCTGAGTGGCAAAAGTATCATTCGCGGTATCACACTTCTTCACGAGAGCTGGCGGAACTGGCAAGCAAGGCGAGGCCCGGCCTGCTCGTTCTCTACCATCAACTGTTTTGGGGCACGAGTGAGGACGACCTGTTGAATGAAGTTCGCGCGGGTTATTCCGGCAAGGTTGTATCGGGCCGCGACCTTGATGTTTACTAGCCGAACTCAGTGATAACTAGAAGAATGGATTATCAGGAACTGACGATTGACGACATCAGGCGAGCGCGAGCCCGGATCGCTTCCATTGCGCGACGCACACCGCTCGAGCACTCGCGCTGGCTGTCCGCCGAGCACGAGCGAGACGTGCTACTGAAGCTCGAATGCTTCCAGTTGACAGGCTCATTCAAGATTCGCGGCGCGATGGCGAAGCTCTCGGCACTTACTGACGATGAACGCTCGCGTGGCGTGCTCACGGTTTCCGCCGGCAATCACGGGCTCGCGGTCGCTCATTGCTCTGAAGTGCTGGGCCTCGACGCGACGATCGTCGTTCCTGAATCGGCTTCGCGAGCGAAGGTCGCGAGCATACGCCGTTACCCGGTCACGCTGATCGAACGTGGCGCGACTTACGACGATGCGGAACGCGCAGCGCGCGAGATGGAACGCGAAAGCGGCGCGACGTTCGTTTCGCCTTACAACGACCGTGAAGTCATCGCCGGACAGGGAACTATTGGTCTTGAGATTCTCGAGGACTCCACAGAAATCGATGTTGTAGTTGTTCCAGTCGGCGGCGGAGGGCTGCTTGCAGGCGTGGCAATCGCAGTCAAGGCGATAAACCCTCGAGTCAAAGTCTACGGCGCGGAGCCGCTCACGTCGCCGACAATGACTGCGGCGCTCGAAGCCGGCCGCATTGTCGAGATCGAAGAGCAGCCTACGATCGCCGACGGATGCGCAGGCAACATCGAGCGGGGCTCGATGACGTTTCCGATCATTCAGCAGTTGGTTGACGGCATTATTCTGGTGAGCGAAGGCGCGATCCGAACCGCGATTGCGAGGGTCGCGCGCGAAGACCATCTGATGATCGAAGGTTCGGCCGCAGTGGGCGTCGCTGCTTTGAACGACGCCGTCCTCGACGGTAAGAGCATTGCAGCAATAATCAGCGGCCGAAACATGAGCCTCGACCTCTTTGCGGAAGTAGTTGCTAAGGGCTAAAGGGCGAGGAGCAAAGAACGAAGGGCTAAGGGCAAAGTCTTGTCACATTGCTCCTTGCTCTTTGCCCTTTCCCCTTTGCGCTTCGCTCTTTGCGCTTCGCTCTTTGCCCTTCGCTCCTTGCCCTTCTGCTGGAGATCACGCGGCCGCTGTAATCCTTTGACGACTGCCGGTATGAAAGACGTGAATAAGATCGTCCGATTCCCCGAGCTTAAGCGCCGGCCACACGAACCGCTCGTCCGCATCGTGCACGAGCACTACACCGGCAGACGGCAGCCCGTCCGCATCGGTCTTTCGCACCGCGATTGCGACCCACTGGTCAGGATAGGATCGCTTGATCTCAACTAGAGAGAAGATATCGTTGCCATTGCGAGACATCAAAAACGGACCTCCCACTGTTCATAGAGCAGGAGACGCGGGAGGAGTTCGGAACCTCTCCGAGCGCTCTCGAGGGCTCACCTGCAGATTGTTGGCTTCGCGTTTGATCCTGGTCGTGGGGCTGAACTGAAACTTCTGATCGGACCGTCAGGGTCACCGTCCGATTACCATTCTAACCTCTCTGTCAATCATCAGCGCGATGACTGTCAACGGAACCACTACCCGGTTACCCGGAAGTGAGAGACTAGAAACTGTACTTCAGCTCAAACTGTATTAAGCGGGCGGGGGCTGAGGTCTCAACGGCTGACCCGAATCCGCAGTAACGCGCAAAAGCACTGACTGCTCAACGACGGGCACAGCTTTTTCCGAGCTAGGATACTCTCACATCACCGAGAATTGCCTCGAACTGATCAAGAGCAGATTGCAGATCGTCAGCGATCTCCTGGGCGATAACATCCGGATCCGGGAGACTGGCGGAATCTTCAAGGCTGTCGTCCTTGAGCCAGAAAATGTCGAGGTTGACTTTGTCCCGCTTGAGAAGATCATCGTAGCCGAAAGACTTGAATCTGTCTGACTCTTTTCTTTTGTGGCGGTTCTTAGGATTGAAACATGCTACGAAATCATCGAGATCGCTGCGCTTGAGGGGATTCTCTTTCAGCGTGAAGTGCCTGTTGATGCGGAGATCGTAAATCCATAGCATCTTTGTCCACGGCTTCTCGCTCGCAGGCTTGCGGTCAAAGAAAAGCACGTTGGCCTTCACTCCCTGCGAATAGAAGATACCCGTTGGCAGCCTTAGCAAGGTGTGAACGTCGCACTCGTGAAGCAGCTTGCGTCGAATGGTCTCGCCCGCGCCGCCCTCAAACAGAACGTTGTCGGGGACCACGATCGCCGAGCGGCCGTGCATCTTCAGGATCGTGTACACGTGTTGTAGGAAGTTCAGTTGTTTGTTGCTGGTCGAAGCCCAGAAGTCATCTCGCACCACGACCAGGCTCTCTTTCTCTTGGTCGCCTTGCTCGTTGACTACGGTCACGCTGCTCTTCTTGCCGAATGGCGGATTGGTCAGCACCATCTCAAAGTACTGGCCCGGATGTCCCGCGAGGCTGTCCTTCACAGAGATGGGACTCTCATCGCCGCCGATTCCGTGCAAGTAGAGATTCATCACGCACAGCCGCGCGACGGCGTCTACCAACTCAACGCCCCTCAGCGTGTCGTGCTTCAACCGGGCCTTCTGCTTTTTGTCGAGCTGATAGTTCTTGGGGTCTGCGATGAAGTCATGTGCAGCGAGCAAAAAGCCGCCAGTGCCGCACGCAGGGTCACAGATTGTCATCGCGGGTTCAGGCCGCATCACATCGACAATGGCTTTGATCAGCGTACGGGGCGTGAAGTACTGTCCCGCGCCGCCCTTCACGTCCTCGGCGTTCTTCTGAAGCAAGCCTTCGTAAGCGTCGCCCTTCACGTCGGCTTCAAGCGTCATCCACTGCTCGCGGTCGATCAGGTCGGCAACCAGGCGGCGCAGCTTGGCGGGGTCTTGAATCTTGTTCTGCGCCTTGCGAAAGATTACGCCGAGCAGTCCTTTCTCTTTGCCGAGCGTTTCAAGCAGATGGCGATAGTGAATCTCCAACTCATCGCCGTCGCGTTTGAGCAAGCTCTGCCAGTCGTAACCCTTGGGGATTGTTTTCGGCTTATTGAAGGGCGGCCGGGTCTGCTCGTCGGCCATCTTGAGAAACAGAAGATAAGTGAGTTGCTCGACGTAGTCGCCGTACGAGAGCCCATCGTCTCGGAGGATGTTGCAGTAGTTCCAAAGCTTCTGGACGATTTGTTGTGAGTGGTTGCCCATGGTCGCGTTCCACAGTCTTACGGATTGCGT
The DNA here is from genome assembly GCA_041497455.1 of Blastocatellia bacterium. Classification (GTDB taxonomy): domain Bacteria; phylum Acidobacteriota; class Blastocatellia; order UBA7656; family UBA7656; genus Onstottus_A. The sequence continues at coordinate 4,445 of JBGQGO010000480.1, forward strand.
CTCAATGGTAGAAAGGCCAGGATGATTTCGATCTTAGCCCGGTACCCGCCGCTAGTCTGCTCGATCAGGCCCATCTCTACCAACGCGGTCAAATCGCGAGACAGGGTCTTCAATGTTTTCTTTGCATAGGCCGCGGCTATGCGCGGGCTTATTTCTCGAAGCTTTCCCAGAGGCACAGACTCACTCAGTTCGGACAAGTCCAGGACCAGGTGACGTCTACGCACCTCACTCTCGGAAGTGCGGCTGCGAAAGCGATCGTGGACGTAGTTCACCCAGGCGACGTCCCACTGTTGTTCGCGGATCACCTCGAGCTGAGAGCGGAG
>JBGQGO010000481.1:0-4766 GCA_041497455.1 Blastocatellia bacterium
ACGCCTATCGCGGTCAAGTTGAAATCCGGATCGAGGATGTTTCGGCGGTGGCCCGCGCTATCCATCCATCCGTGGAGGCTCGCCGCTACCGGGTTGACGTAGCCGTTCGAATAAGCCAGGTTCTCACCTACCATTCGCCACCTGATGTCCGCCTCTTCCACTCGCTCGCGAACGGTGCGCCCGTCGGGATCACTGTGCGAGAAGAAATTCTGTTCAACCATTCGCCGGCTGTACTCGCGGGCCACCGGCAGTAGCTCTTCATAAAAGTTGAGCCGGGAAAGCCCGCTGTGCCGGCGCACACGGTTCACTTCGTCCAGGCACTGCTGCTCGAGCGATTCAATCTCGCGAATACGGCGGCTTGAGAGGCCCGCGGCGGCCTCGTCACTCGATGCTGAGGGATCGCGAGGTGAGCTCTTTGGCGTCGAACTATGCGTGCTCCCGCGAGCCACCCGACCGCCGCCCGCGACTCCCGAGCCCTTCTGTTGCGAGTACGCAGTTGTCCACGGCAGAAGGCAGAAGGCAGAAAGCAGAAGGCAGAAGGCAGTCGTTTGACGTTTTTTGATATGCGTGGAACTCAAGATATTCTGACCTCCGACTTCTGACCTCTGCCCTCTGCCCTCTGACCTCTGCCTTCTGCCTTCCGCCTTCCGCCTTCTGCCTTCTTACTTCTTCCCCAGCTTTTCCTTGATCTTCTTTATCTCATCGGGCTCGGTCGCGAGCCTCAGCGCGTCTTCCCACTTCGCGCGAGCCTTTTCCGTCTGTCCCTGTTTCTTGTACAGATCACCAAGATGATCGTGAATAGTAGCCGAGCGCTGCTGATAGATGACCGCTTGCTCCAAATACTTTTGCGCTTCGGCGAGCTTGCCCTGTCTAAACAGAAGCCATCCGAGCGAATCCAGAAACGACCCGTTCGTAGGCTCGATGTTCACCGCGCGGCGTATCAGCGCTTCCGCTTCAGCCAGCCTCTCGTTGCGGTCCGCTAGAAAGTAGCCGATGTTGTTCAACACCGTCGCGTTGTCCGGGTCAATCTCGAGAGCCTTCCTCAAGGTGGCTTCTGATTCTTTGTACTTTTTCTCTCTGTCCTGCACGCTCGCCAGAGTCACCAGCGGACCGACGTCATTCGGCTCGAGCGCGACTGCCTTGCGCGCGCTTTCTTCTGCTTCCTTCACCTGGTTAGCGTCAAGCTGCACGCTTGACCAGAACAGGTATACGTCAGCGTCCTCGGGCCCGTCCTTCAGCAACGCCTTCAGCGTCGCATCAGCCGTAGCCACGTCGCCGAGGCGGCCGGCGGACTGCGCGCGATAGAGCTTGAACGAGCGCTCGTCAGGGAAGCGGGCGGCGGCATCGGTTGCGGCGGCGAGCGCTTCTTTATATTTGCCCTCGTTGATCAACGTGTCCACGATGAGTTGGTCCGCGCGCGACCGGTCCTTGCCCACGACTTTCTTCATGCGCTCGAAGGTCTCCAGTGCCTTGTCGCGCTTCCCGGCGACGCGGTACGCGAGACCTATTCGCTGAAGCACGACCTCGGCGGCTTGTTTCTCCCCTTCGCGCGCGCCCACAGTGCCATCGGGGTTGACGATCGACGTGAGCGCGTCTTCATACGTCGAAACCGCCTTATCAAACTGCAGCATCTCTTCGTAGGTCTCCGCGAGCGCGTACACGACCTGCAGGCTGTCGGACACGTCCTGTCCCTTGAGCGCGGTTTCGAACAACTGCACGGCCTCTTCGCGCTTGCCGGTTCTCCTGAGCACGTCTCCCTTCACGCGGATCAAAGTCAGGTAGGCAGGCGTGTCTTTGCGGACGGCCTTGATCAACGGATCGAGCAGCTTGTTTGCTTCGTCATAGCGTCCCGAGTACACCAACGCTTCCGCGTAGTCGAACAGAAGCGGAGAGTTTATGAGTATGTTCGTCCCTTCATCATCCTTGTCCTCGGACGCCTTGGCTTCGGCGGGTTTCTTGGCATCTTTGCTCACGGCGTCCTTGATGCCGATAGCTTTCTTGTAGATATCCAACGCTTCCTGCGTGCGCCCGATACGCAGCAGCGATTTGGCGAGAAGTCCCGCATACGCCGGCGACTTGGGATCTATGTCATAAGCCTTGCGCGCTGCGATGACGGCTTCCCGGAACTTGTTTTTCTGAGAGTAGAGTTGAGCAAGTTGATAGTGCGCGCGATCGGCCGTCGAGCTGCCCTCAGAAACGCGCTTCAACGCTTCGAGCGCTTTGTCCGGTTCATCGAGCGTCCAGTAGAGATCGCCGATGACCGCCAGAACGGGCTGTTCCTGATCAGCCACCTCGATCTTCGCGTTCGGGCTGAGACGAGCAATCTCCTCGAGCTCCTTTATCGCGGCTCGAGCCTTCTCTTTAACCAAAGTCTGGCCAACGAAGGTTTGAGCAAGATAGATGCGAGCCAGCAGCTTGCGCACGTCGATGCTATCGGGCGCGAGCTTCATCGCCTCTCGCGCCTGGGTCTCGGCGTCGATGACGTTGCGGTTCTTCAGGTAGAGCGAACCGAGCGCCGTTCTCAACTCGACCGATTGCGGGTCCAACGCCAGGGCTTCTTTGTAAGCGGCAACCGCGCCGGGATAGTTGCCCGCATCGTCGAGCCGCTTTGCCTCGAGGTACTTTTTCAGTGCGTCGGCGCGCTTATCGCCGCTCTGCGCCTGCGAATTGTTTTGAGCCCTGAAACCGGCTCCAGAGGCCGATTCCACGTTCGCGGCGCCGGCTAGCGCTATCGCCAGGGCAAGAGCTGCGCTGGCTGTGAATTTGTTGTTTCTCAAAATTGCTCCCTTTCTATCCGGGTAGAGTCTATGCTACTTCCGGTCACAGGCCTAACCTGCCCTCACCCGTGCCCGCGTTCGTCGCGGAGAAATAGTCCACTGCTCGCAGCCACGCCGACCGCCTCGGGTAGTTGTACAGCGAGACCGCCAGCGCAACAACCCCGAGCCTTATCACGTCATTCTGATCGCCGCCAAAGAAAGCGACCACCAGCGCCAGCACGCCAATCACTTCTGCGATAGCGGCGGTCAGGATCGTCGTGTTCAGCAAATGCTTGATGAGCCCCTCGACCCCGCGCGTTCCAGCTACGACTTCCAGCTTCATCCTGTGCAACTGCGCGCGTCGAACCAGGATTGAACCGATCGCGAGCACGGCTGCTGCCGCGTAGAACGAGTACGGGCGTTGCGCTTGCGGACTGGCGCCGCGAAGATTCAGGATCAACAGCCCCACGCCGGTGTAGATGACAATGCTCATCGCTAAAGCCAGCACCAGGGTGAGGGCGGTTCGATGAGCAGCGGCAACGCGGCTGTGGGTCTGTTCCGAGTCTCGCGTCACTCAATCGCTCCCTTTACCAACCGGCCGTTCTCGAAAACGATGTCGTCATCCGTGCCCGGCTTTCCGTCGGGTCCGAGGCTCGAAAGCCGGTAGCCGGCAGCCGAGCCCTTGTAACTCAACTCGCGGGACCAGGCATCGAGCCGAATGATCGAGCTCAAGTAGCGCGGAGCAAGATGATCGATCAGCACCGAACCGCTATCGGCTTGGACATACGAACCGCTTTCGCGGCGATAAGCTTCAAGCGCGGTTGCAATCGTGCGAAGATCGGCGCCGGTCCTCAACGCTTTCTCTTTGCGGAGAGCGGTCTGTATCAGCTCGATCGATTCCCAACGGCGGTCGCCAGCGCGCACTTCGACCGCTTGCCACTTGCCGTCTTTATCAGTCGTGAATCGGAACGCCGCATCGAACTGAGCTTCGACGATTGCCTCGCTTCCCATGCCCCGGCTGATGTTTTTGATGTGCACGTTGTCAATTTTGTCAACCCCGAGCGCTTGAGCGATCTTCTCGCGAGCTTCACGCGCGCCGAGTTCTCGGGCAAAGGTAACAACACCGATGAATGAAAGCGCCAGCGCAATCATCACCAGCGCGCGCGGCATGGATTTCATTGATTGTTCCTCCGGCACGGGTACGGGAGCTGTAGCTGCGGACTCCTCAGCTAACGAGGATAGTAACAAACGCCCGTTTGCATTGGCAATAATCAAGGAGTGAAGGGTGATGCGCTCTTTCCCCCATGCTTCTCAACAGCCACAACCTGACGTTATAATCTCCCTTAGCAAAGCCACTGCGAATTGCTTGAATAAGAATGCCAAACATCTCTGACATCATCTCCAGCTTTCTACAATCCGAGATTGCACGCGGCTCGCTTCCCGGCGGGCAGTACCTCGTTGGTGAGGACCTGCACGTCATCGCTGAAGACGCGCTTGGTCTGGCTGTGGTCGAGCCCGAACGCATCCCGGCGACGCTCGATACGATCTACGATCTCGCCTCGCTCACCAAGCCTCTGGTCACCGCCCTGCTTGTGGTGAGAGTTGCGGAGCGCGGCGTGTTGGATCTAAACGCGCCGCTTGCGCGCTACTTGAATGAGTTCAATCACGAAGACATGCGTGAAATCACGTTGACCCAGTTGTTGACTCACACGTCAGGCCTCCTCAACTGGCGGCCACTCTACGTCGAAGCGGAAACTCGCGCCGACGTACCGGCCGCTATTGCGCGCGTCCTGCTTGAACCGCAGCCACTGCACGCCTCGAGAGAAGTGATCTACAGCGATCTGAACTATATTCTGCTCGGCTTTGTCGTGGAGCGCGTGATCGGTGACCGGCTCGACCGTTTGGCAAAGCGAGAGATATTTGAGCCGCTTCACCTGGAACGGACGATGTTCAATCCGCCGCCGGAATTGCTTCGCGAGATCGCGGCTACCGAACACGGTCAGGCGTTTG
>JBGQGO010000482.1:0-4766 GCA_041497455.1 Blastocatellia bacterium
CATATCAAGATTGCTCGCGCCGATCACTGGATCAAGAACGTATTTGTTTTGCCCGGGATAGTGGTGGCCCTAAGCATCGATCGCTCCGCTGTGACCGCGATACTGCCCTGGCATATTCTAATCGGCCTGGCATCGGTTTGCCTGGTGACTTCGAGCAACTATGTAATCAATGAGGTGCTGGATGCACGGTTTGACCTCGAGCATCCCGCCAAGCGTGATCGGCCTGTTCCATCGGGCCACGTTAGCATTCCGCTAGCGTACCTGCAGTGGATTGCTCTGATGCTCGCGGGCGTTGGACTCGGGCTGACTATCTCCGTACCTTTCGCGCTGGTTATGTCCGGCCTATGGGTGATGGGCTGCGTCTACAATATCGCTCCAATACGCAGCAAGGATCTGCCTTACCTGGACGTGTTGTCGGAATCGATAAACAATCCCCTCAGGATGCTTGCCGGATGGTACATCACAAGCACGAGCGTCTTGCCGCCGACATCGCTGCTGATCAGCTACTGGATGATCGGATGCTACTTCATGGCGATTAAGCGCTTCGCCGAATACCGGGACATTGGCGACGCCGCTCGAAGCAAAGCTTATCGAAAGTCTTTCGCTTATTATGACGAACGCCGGCTGCTGGTCTCGACTATGTTTTATGGTTCGCAGGCGATGTTATTCTTTGGCGCTTTCATTATGAGATATCGGTTGGAGCTGATTTTGTCGTTTCCGTTGGTGGCCCTGGTTATGGCGATCTACCTTTCTCTGGCGTTCAAGAAGGATAGCGCAGTGCAGCGGCCGGAGGGGTTGTACCGCGAGCCAGCGCTAATGGCGGCTATAGTCTGCTGTGCAGTGCTGATGATCGCGTTGCTCTTCATAGATGTACCAATTCTGCACCGAATATTTGTTCCCAGCGTCCCGTGATCAGCGCGGCGAGTTCGAACAGTGGATGAGCTAGCATTACGAGCCTTGAGATGGCCGGTTAGCGTGATGTATACATACCAACCCTGCAAGCGCAGGCATCCCTGCCTGCTTGGCGTTACGCTAGAAGACGCAGGCAGGAATGAATGCGCTCCCAGGTTATTGCCGGGAGTGCTTTTGCGATCGAGTGCTCAATGACCCTAAAACTTCGTCTCGACCTAGTTCTGGTTGCCCTGGTTATCGGGGGGTTCGTTTTCGTCGCGGCTCAACGACTGGCCACGGTTCCAGTGTATGAGATCGACGAGGCGTATAGCCTTCAGGTTCCTTACGAGATGCTCACCCGGGGAAAGCTCGCGCTTCCTATGTACCGCTACATGGGCGGCAACATAGAAAACGTCTGGCACTCATTCACTCCGCTCTTCTTCCTGATATTGAGCGGCTTTCTAAAGGTGTTTGGCTTCGGAGTACTCCAGGGTCGCGTGTTCAATCTGATTACCGTCGTTCTGACTCTGTGGATGGTCTATTTGATCGGCAGGCGGTTGTTCGATTGGCGAGTGGGACTGATCGCCGTGTTGATGATCACGTCGGACCAGACTGTGCTCGAACGCAGCCGGTTGTTGAGAAACGACTATGCTGCCGAGGCGCTGGCGCTGCTAGCATTTTATCTTTACGACCTCGCCGAGCAGCGCAAGAGCGGGAGGCTGTATGTCGCGTCGGGGCTGGCGGCGGGCGCGGGAGTGATGTGTCACACGAACATTCTGTACATGCTTGCCGCCATTGGCTTGTTGATGCTGTTGACCGAGGGCTGGCGCGTATTAGCATCAAAGAGGCTCTATCAATTCGCGGGCGGCGCGCTCGCAGCGATGTCGTACGAGATTGTTTACGACATCATTGACTTCAAGAATTTTCTGGCGCAGTACCGTGGAGACGAAGAACATTTCGGCGTGCTTAAGCTATCGGGCTGGTGGGCGAACCTGTTGGATGAACCGGCTCGTTTCGTCAAGTGGTACACGGCTTCCGATGTGACCTTTTGGAATGTCCCTCGAACGCTGCTTCATTTGTTTCAGGGTTTAACTATCATCGCGGTCATCTATCTGATAGTCCGGTGCGTGCAGTACGTCAGACGCGGCAATGCGCTGAGTGAGCCTCGCGTGCGGCTGTTGATCGTGACTGTGGCGGTGCTTCTGTTCCTGGCGAACATAGCTCACAAAGCGGGCTACTACAATGCGCACCTGGTCACTTGGTTTGGACTCTGCGTAGGGGTGATGCTCGCCGACGGCATGACCTGGATCGAGCGGTTGCGTTCGAAGCAGTCCCAGAGTGGACGGCTGCGGTATCGGGCCGCTGCAGCGGTCGCGGTGCTTGGCCTCGTCGGTTACGGCGCTCTGCTCGTGAAACAGCAGGCCACGTACATTAAGGAAGTGCGCAATCCTGCACTCGCTTCATTCCAAGAGATGAAAAGCGTGCTGCGGAGCATCGTGCCGGATGACCTCTGTCCTGTGGCTGTGAAAACGCCGGTAATGTGGCTGGCATTCCCCGAGAAGAACCATTGTTTTGCCAGCATTGATAAACGCATGGCGGCGGCAGCGGCCTTAGACATAGACGGCAAGGACTATGCATTGATCGTGCGTCCAAAGAGCCCCGACTATTGGGCGCGGGGCCTTGATCAACAGCATCCTCTTCTCGGTGAACTTACCGACACTCCCTACGGTAACTTCCTCGTCTACTACACCGGCGACGATGCGCGTTATGTGACAGAACCAAAGCGCTATCACTTCTTTCGGCGCTGGGCTGGACACGTTAGCGGCGAGCAAATCGCTCAAGCACGCGAGGTCTGGTCGGCGACGGCTACGGATCTTAGCGGATCTGTGAAGATAGCTAACCCTTCAGTGACCGCCGAAGGTCTGGCGATTGAGTCCGGGCAGGGAAAACCCGGCGAGAACACATTCACCGAGTTGTGCTCCGTCGAGTTAAAGCCCTCCACTGCCTACGAACTGGTTCTTGATTCGAAGTCGTCTGAAGAGTGGGAAGCAGTAGTAATAGAGGAGACCACCGGGCATTGGATCAAGCAGATTGAGCTTAGCGGCGGGAACCGCATCAACGAATTGTTCAGAACGTTCGCGGAGAAACGAGTGAGGATTCTCGTTCGCGCGCTGACGCACAAATCGGGAGACCCGCTGTATGTTTCTCGAATAAGCATCCGGGAAATTAGCGAACTCTAAACACTTTGATGGACACAATTCACCTTCAACCCGTACGGGTTCATCATCGGCTTGCCAACGCTTTGACGGGGTTCATCAACGCGCGGAGCAGCGCGACGCTTGCGGTTGCTGCTTTCCTGCTCACCGTCGCGGTGATGTTCATGTATCGCCCGTTCAGCCAGGCCGAATACGGAGATTCGGCGGTCTACGACTACATCGCGCAGTTGATTGTGCGAGGCCAGACGCCCTACAGGGATGAAATAGAAATCAAAGCGCCCGGCAGCTTTTACCTGAGCGCGCTTGCGATGGAAGCGGGAAGAGCACTCGGAGTCAGGGATATCATCGCCGCGCGCCTGTTGCATATCTTACTCGCGGGATTGTTATCGGCAGTAGTCTACCTTGTCGGCGAAGCTTATTTGCGGAATCGGTTCGCGGCATTGCTGGCAGTGCTGAGCTTGCTGATCTCGCAGCACTTCGCGCTTTGGACAGTCGGGGGCGGACAACCTAAGTTGCCGATGATTCTGTTCGGAATGCTCGCCTTGCTGCTGATCGCACGGAACCGGCCGTTCCTGGCAGGCTTCTGCTCGATGCTGTCGTGCCTGTGTTGGCAGCCCGGCCTGCTGTTCACCGGGGTGGCGTTTCTCGTCTTCTCCAGATACTTCACGACTTGGCGCGACCTCCGGGCCCTAAGAGTATTAGCCGGCGCCGCAATTCCACTGGCGGCACTGTTGCTCTACTTTCGCTCAAGGGGCGCTCTCGGCGAACTTTGGGCCTGGACTGTGGTTTTCAACTACAGCATCTATTCGCGGATAGCGCTAAAGGGAAACGACGATCCGCTCGGCCACATCTTGAATGTGGTGCTGAATATCTACAAGGTGGATATCGTGCTGGTTGTTCTAAGCCTTGTCGGTTTTGTCTTGTTTGTCGCCCAGCGCTTGCGCGAGAGGCTAAGAGGAATCTGCGCGCTCGAGTCTTCGGATCTATTTCGAGACGCAATCGTAATCGCGCCGCTTGTGTATTTCGCTGCTTGTCTCATCAGGTTTAATGCGGGCCCCTACTTGATTCCGTTCGTTCCCTTTATTGGCATTTTCTTCGGATGGTCTGTCGTCGAGTTGGTGCGAATAGTTAAGAAGAGCGAGTTTCTTGGCCACAGAAGCGTCGACTGGGCGCCCAGCCTAGTGCTCGTCCTCTTGTTGAGCATAGCTGGGTATCGCGGGATTGCGTACCGATTCGAGTCAATCCTGACACTGCAAGATCAGGACAAGAGATTCGAATCCATCTCAAGTATATTGGACGCCTCTGACACAATATACGTGCACGGAACCACTGAAATCCTCGTACTTCTTAACAAGGCAAACTTGAACCCCTACGTATCTATCGAGGCGGGCAAAGACGATTACGTCGCGGCGCGGAGGTACGGCGGATCGTTTGCCGCGCTCGTTGATGAGATAGAGTCAAGGACGCCGAAGATAGTCGCCCTTTCGCGCTTGCAGAGAGTGTCACATCGCGACGAGTTGAGACGATTGGTGGAACAGCATTACGAGCGGCTCGATTTGCCGGGTTACGACATCTACGTTCGCAAGCAACAAGGACCAATGTGAGAAAGACCGGGGGCGGCACCTTATTTGGACTGCGCCGCCTATTCCGCGTTCAACG
>JBGQGO010000483.1:0-4766 GCA_041497455.1 Blastocatellia bacterium
ACCAAAACGAACGCGGCGACGATGAACAACAACGGCGTCCACGGATAACCGGGAACTTTGTAAGGCCGCTGGGCGTCGGGAAGGCGCTTGCGATAGACGAAGATCGTTGCCGCTGCCAGACCATAGAAAATCCATCCGCAAAAAACGACGTAGGTGAACAACTCTGTGAAACTGCCTGCCAGCGCGAGCACTGCGGCCCACAGCGAACCAGCGACGATCGCGAATGCCGGAGTGCCGAACCGCGGATGGACTTCGGCGAGCTTTCGGAAGAACAAACCGTCATTAGCCATCGCGTAATACACGCGCGGGCAAGTGAGAACGTTGCTGTTGGCGGCGCTGAAGACGGACACCAGAATCGTGAGAGCGATCAGCTTCGCTGCGGTAGGGTTGACCACTGCCGTCAGAGACTCAGCGGCTACGCTTGTCGAGCCTGCTACGCCAACGGGGCCCAGCGCCGCCAGGTATGCAAGGTTCGCGATCAGGTAGATGGCTATCAGGGCGGCGGTTCCAACGAACAATGCGCGCGGGAAGTTTCGCTGAGGGTTGATGACTTCTCCCGCGCTGAACGTTACGTACTGCCATCCCTCGTAGGCCCACAGCACGCCAATCATCGCAAGGCCGAACCCCGACACCAGCGAGCCGCTGAAAGCGCTCGGCCATATCGCCGCATTCGATGTCGAGAATCCATGCCCGAACGCGAACAGCGCCACGGCCATCAACAGTATCGCGACGACCTTTATCCCGGTTGTCCAGTTCTGCAAGTCGGCGCTCTCCCGAGTCCCCTTGATGTTCACAACAGTCAAGACCGCGATCATCGCAATCGACACGACCTTGGTCATCGCGCCTGACAGCGGAACGATCTGTGACAACATCGTGCTGAACGCAACCGCGAGCGTCGCGACCGTGCCGCCGTTCATCGCGAAGAACAACGTCCACCCGAACAGAAAAGCCGGGAGCGGACCGAAGCAGTCGCGAAGGTGGACGTAGATACCGCCCGCCTTCGGATTCACCGCGCTCAACTCGCCGTAGGTCAGCGCGCCCAGCAGCGACAGCACACCCCCTACGAGCCAGACCAGCATCGCCGGACCAATCTGCCCGCCGGCCTGCCTGAGCACCTCTCCCGGCACCAGAAAAATGCCGGAGCCGATCACCGACCCGATTGTCAGCAGCGTTAAGTCGCGAAGCCCGAGCACTCGAGCGAGTTTGGTCATAACGAATCAGTCCTCACCGATCAGGGTCTGGGCACGGTCTTAGGTCTGAAGGTGGCGCTCTCAACTCTTACTTCCCATACACAACTTTGCCGCCGACGATTGTATAGACCACACTTGTCTTCTGAATCTCGCCGGGGTTTATCCGAAAGATGTCCTGAGATAACACAACCACGTCAGCGAGCTTGCCTGCCTCGAGCCCGCCCTTGCTCTTCTCGGCGAACTCGGCGTAAGCGCACGACGAGGTATAAGCTCGCACCGCCTCTTCAACCGTCACCTTCTGCTCGGGGATCCATCCGTTCGGGTTCTTGCCGTCGATTGTCTGGCGCGTCACCGCGGCGTGAATCCCGAGAATCGGCGACAGCGGAGCCACAAACCAGTCGGAACCGAACGCCAGCGTCGCGCCTGAATCGAGAAGCGACCTGAACGCATAAGTAGTCTTGATTCGAACCGGGCCGATTCGCTTCTCAGCCCACCGGCCATCATCGATAGCGTGATACGGTTGCATCGACGCAATCACGCCGAGCTTTGCGAATCGTGGAATGTCGCCGGGCAAAAGATGCTGCGCGTGCTCGATTCGGAAGCGGCGGTCACGCGGGCCGTTCTCCTTCGCGACTTCTTCAAAGTAGTTCAGCAGAATGTTGTTCGCTTTGTCGCCGATGGCGTGAATCGAACACTGAAGACCAGCTTTGTCGGCGTCTTGGATGTTTTGTTTGAGCTTGCCTTCCGGAATGTTGTCATCGACCATCAACCCCGAAGTGTTAGGCGCATCGCTGAACGGTTCGAAGAACAACGCAGTCGTCGAACCGAGCGAGCCGTCCATGAACGCCTTCAGCCCGCCGAGCTTCAACCAATCATCGCCCGCTCCCTGCCGCGCGACAATCTCAGCTTGCCGTTTCCACTGGCTCATAGGAGTGCGAGCGTATACCCGAACGGTCAGCCGGCCCGAGTCGCGAAACTTCTTGTAGGCCTCGTAGTCTTGCCACGGAGTGATGTCTTGAATCGAGGTCACTCCGGCGCGCGCGGCTTCGGCAAGTGAAGCTTTGAGAGCTTCGTCGCGCTCGGCTTCGGTCGCCTCCGGAATCACTCGATAAACAAGGCCCTGCGCATCGTCCTTCAGAATCCCCGTCGGCTCGCCGGTCCTGGCGTCGCGTACGATTGTTCCACCCGGCGGGTCTTTCGTCTCTTTAGTGACGCCGGCCATCCGAAGCGCCGCGCTGTTCGCCAAAGCCATATGACCGTCGAGTCGCGAGACGAACACGAGATTGTTCGGCGTGTAGCGATCGATCAGGTCTTTCGTCGGGAGAGGTCCGCCGGGCCAGCGCTCGTGATCCCAATCGCCACCGGTGATCCAACGACCAGCAGGGAGCCTGGCTGCGTGATCCTTGATGCGACGCGCGAACTCTTCAGGAGTGGCGGCATCGCGCAGGTCGACTGAGAGCAGATGGAAGCCGCTCTCAATGAAGTGAATGTGGTCGTCGATGAAGCCCGGCAGCGCGAGCTTTCCCTGAAGATCAATGACGCGTGTCTTCGCATCGGCGAGCTTCTTGATGTCGCTGTTCGAACCGACGGCGATGATGCGTTCGCCGCGCGAGGCGAGGGCTTCAGCCCATGGGTGAGACTTGGAGCCGGTCCAAACACGGCCGTTGATTAGAATCAGGTCGGCGGCAGGTTGCGTGCGTGAGAACTCCTCGGCGATCAGTCGAGACACGAACGGAATGATATCGGCTTGCTTGCTGTTGTCAACGGTGAAGAGTGCCAGGATGTACTCGGCGCCGTTCGGTAACCTGATGTAAGCCGAGTCGTGCCGAGTGCTCGAGGTCCATCCCGCTTTTGAGTAATACTCGGAGCCCGGCGGCAATGACTTTCCCGAGAACTTCGTCGCTTGATCGTCCGCATCGTCGCTCTGAGACTGGGGGTCGCGATGCATCAAGCCCATCATCGCGCGGCTGCGGACCGGTGAAATTGCGCGGCCGGCAGCGATCTCGAAGACCAACCGCGCAACGGCTTCGGTGGTTAGCTTGTTGCGATTCTCGAAGTTCGGTCCCAACCCTTGCCGCTCACGTCCGTAAGGCCCTTCACACCAGGTCTTCTGATTGACGTTTATCTTTTCGTAGCCGAGGCTCGCAAAATAGCGGTTCACCGCGTTGCGCTTGTTCATCCACTCGGCGAGAGCGCCTTCGTCTAGCTCGGGCCCGGCGGTTGTTCCGGTTAAGGCGTCAACTACATAGTGCGTCGCGTCGTTCGACGAGTCGACGATCATATCGTGGAGAGCCCGCTCAAGCTCGGGAGTCGGCTTCAATGCGCCGGTTTCCATCTGATGGTGCGCGGCGGCGAGGTAGAAAAGCTTCACGACGCTTGCGGGATACGTCGGCTCTTTCCCGCGATAGCTTGCCCACGACGGATGCTGGCGATCATTGAGGTCAATGATAGTGAGCGCGATTTTGTCCGCTGTAAGACCTCCGGTCCCAAACTTCTGAACCGCCGCTGCTACCACATCGCTGATGAGCTTCTCTAGCCGCGGTGCTTGAGCAATGGTGGGCCGCAATTCAGGCAGCGTCTGGGTGAGCACACGCGGAACGAGAAGCAGCAATGAAGTGAATATCAACAGGCGTGGCGGCACACAGAAAGGCCTTGGCTTGGATAGAAGCATGAGTGTTCTCCGAATGTCCGAGTTGTACCAAGGGGTGGAACCGCCAAGGTCCGGCAGGAAACAAACAGACTGAACCTGGCGATTCGTCTAACGAGTGCGGGCGACCGCACGCCGGCGTTCTGCGCTCATCTCTTCTTGCTTTGCCATGCCCGCTCCAGGAGCCGGTTGAGCTGCTCGCGCGTCTGAGCGCCTTCGATCATCACGACGTCTTTGCCGCGGAGTTCGATTGAAGCAAGACCCTCGTTCGTCTCATAGACGCGGGGCCGCGCATTCGAATCCACCGGCTTGCCGAGCTTGTATCGCTTCACGGTGCGCTCCGAGTACGCATCGAAGAACTCCCGAGCATCGCTCTCGGTATCCCAGGTCGTGTACTGCGCAAGCACGAGCGCACCCGTACCCTTGTTCTCATAAAGCGCGTAGCGATCGCCTCCCCATCCAGCCGCAGCGGCGCGGGCCGTCCGCTTTGATATGAACTCCGCGAGCGCAACCAGGTATCCGAACTCGCCATTCACATCGGCGTCGGCCTTCTTCCAGTTCCCGCCGAGCGCTCCGGCAAGGTCCGGCATTTCAATCTTCACGGGATTGTCCCGGATGAGGAACCGCTCCGGGTGCATGATCTGCTCGGTCGACGCAGGCAGGCTCGCGTAGGTCGAGTCCAACGCCTGCCAGGAACGGTTCTTCAACACAGCCCCGACGAAGCCCGCGCCGTAGAGGTAAGGGAACTGCAGGTTCTCTTTCAGTACCTTCGGCGCCTTCGCCAACACGGGATAGGCCTTTGCGTCACTGTCGGCGTCCTGCTCGATCATGTTGTCCGTCAACGCGCCGATCTTGTTCATATCGAGCTTCATGCCTTGCTGCTCGAAGTCGTATTCGATCATGACGAGCGTCGCTTCGCCTTCTACCAG
>JBGQGO010000484.1:0-4744 GCA_041497455.1 Blastocatellia bacterium
TAGTTGGCCTCGACGCAAATCGTCTTTTTGCAGTTGTGAAGAATCTGCGTGACCTCGTTCGAGTGAAATGGAACCAGGTACTTGATCTGAAGCTGATTCGCCCGAATGCCTTCGGAAGCGAGTTGCACGATCGCTTCGTGAATCACTCCTTTGGTAGAGCCCCATCCGATCAGCGTGACCTCGGCATCTGGTGAACCCTCGAGCACCGGAGGCTCGGTGTCACGAAGCAGCCCGTCAAGCTTGCGCATTCGCTTCTCTTGAACCTTTCGGCGCACCGCCGACGACGTGAAGATGTCGCTGATCAGTATTCCTTCTTCGTCGTGATCGTCGCTAGCGGCGACGTATAGCGTACCTTCGGTCCCCGGCAAAGCCCGCGGCGAGACGCCAGATTTGGTGAAGGCGTATCGTTTGTACGTGCCGTTGGACTCCGGCCATTCGCTCACGATCTCGCCCCGATCGATTGGAACATCGTTGGTGAGCGCGTCGGGCTCGATCGTCTCCGGGTGCTCCGATACCAGCAGATCGCTGATGATCGTCACCGGCAGTTGATACTTCTCCGCGAGGTTCAACGCCTCAACGGCGGTGTAGAAACAATCAGTCGTGTCGGTCGGCGCGATGATGGCTCGTGGGTAATCACCTTGCGATGCGCCGAACACCTGATTCAAGTCAGCTTGTTCGGTCTTGGTCGGCACTCCAGTGGACGGGCCGCCGCGTTGGACTTCGACGATCACCACCGGAGCTTCTATCATCCCCGCCATGCCGATAGCTTCGGTCATCAGCGCGAAGCCCCCGCCTGAGGTCGCGCACATCGCCCTCACGCCCGCGTGGCCTGCGCCGATCGCCATGTTCGCTACTGCCAGCTCATCTTCGCACTGCTTAACTACGACGCCGCATTGCTCGCCGTGAGAAGCCATCCAGTGCAGAATCGTAGAGGCCGGCGTCATCGGATACGCCGAGTAGAACTTGCACCCGGCTGCGACAGCTCCCAACGCGATCAACTCATTGCCGGTGACAAACGGCCTGCGGATGTGCGTAAAGTTCCACTCATAACCAAGCGGCACAAAGTTGTCTCGAGCGTAATCGAAACCGGCTAGCGCGATCCCGGCGTTCTGGTCAATCACCGCCTGTCCCTTATGCTTGAACGTGTCTTGAAGCACGCCCACATTGGTATCGAAATCGAGCCCGGCGAGAAACATCAACGCGCCCAACGCAACCGTGTTTTGCATAACCGGCTGCACTTTTCCAAACGGTTTTGTGAGCGTAGCCATTGGCAGCGGCACGGATAACACGTTGTCTCGAAGCAGCACCGCGTCAAGCTTCAACTTGTCCGAGTTGTAGATTACCGCGCCTCCCGAATTGACTTCCGGGGCGTGACGTTCGATCGAGTCCTGATTCAACGCGATGAGCACATTCAAGCCGTCACCGTGAGAGTAGACCTTCTCTTCGGCGACACGCACGCGCAGCCAGATATGCCCGCCGCGAATGACCGATTGATAGCTGTTGTAGGCGTAGACGTAGAGCCCGAGCCGGCTCGCTGTTTTTGCCAACGTATCTCCGGACTTGTCCAGGCCGTCTCCAGCCGCGCCTCCGATTCCGATTGTTATCTCTCGCATGGCAAGAACCCCCGATGGCATAGCCGTAGCATAGACTTTAGTCTGTGTCCGTAACTCCGCTACAAGAGCAATCACCAGACACAGGCTAAGGTCTATGCGAAATGCGCTCTGATTGTGTGGATTGCTCTTAACGGCGGGATTCTATCACCGTGTCCAACCCGGAGAAAGATTCAATGAGAATCTTTTGGGCTTCCAATCGAATAGTCGCTGCCAGAGAAGTTGCGCTGATTCGGCTGCCGCCGCGTTGACCTTGAAGTAAGCAAGGCGCTAGCGCCCGTTACTGCGGCTTCGTCAGGAACAGAAAATTCGATCTCTTGCCGTTTGCATTCTCGATCTGCAACTGGACCGTCTTGCCTGGCTTGATCTGCTTGGCAGCTTTCTTGGCGAACAGTACTTGCGTTGGGTCCGGATCGTCGTTTCTCGTTTTGGTCGGCTCATCATTGACTCGCAGCACCGCGCCAGCGTCGAAGCCTTGTCCGTACAAGATGAGATGCTTTCCGCTTATCACTGCCTGTATCAGGACCGGACGTTTGGAATCCGCGTTAGGGTCTATCTTCGCGATGAAGATGTCTCGCCCGCCAGCGTTTTCGCGCACGAGAGGTGACACTGTCGGAAAGTCCGTGGAATCCGTAAACCCGGTGATGTATATGACTCCGTCCCCGCCCAGGCCAACCGCCAGCGCGGTGTCTTCGTTGCTACCGCCGAGGTATGTCGAGAACGTAACCGCGCCGCTCGGTCCGAGCTTCGCTACAAAAGCGTCCCCGCCACCTCGAGAGAACGACTGGATGGAGTCGACCGTTGTTGTGCCATCTCCCGCGCTGCCAGCGATCACGGCATTGCCGGATGAATCGACGGCGATTGCGTTGCCCGACTCGTCACCATTGTTGCCTCCAAGAAAGGTGAGGTATGAGATTGCGGACCCTGCTGCGTTGAGCTTAGCTACGAATGCATCGGTGGTAGCGGCCGAGGGCCGGGTCGAGGTAGAGCCGGTGAAGCTGGTCGATTTGGTTCGTCCCGTCACGTAGGCGTTGCCTGCCTGGTCATTTGCGATAGCAAGACAGGAATCGTCGTCACTTCCGCCAAAGTACGTGGAGTAAATGAAGTCAGAGCCGCCGGGATTGATCTTTGCGACAAAGCCATCCGACGTCGATGCCGAGCCGTTCTTGGCCGGCCGCAACGCGTTCTTGGTCGGGAAATTTGTCGATTGTGTGTCCCCCGTGACGTAAGCATTCCCCGACGCGTCAACGCTTATTCCCGTTCTGCCGATCAGATTCTCCGTCCCGCTGCCGCCAAGCAAACTCGAGTAGGTCAGCGACTTCCCATCGGGAGCCAGCTTCGCTACAAAAGCATCCGAGTCGCCGCCTCCATAGACGGGCTGAATCGCTCCGGCTATTGGGAAATCCTGCGACGAAGTTCGCCCGGTGATGTAGGCGTTGCCTGCACTGTCGCCAGCGATGCTGACACCGCTTTCTGTGCCGCTGCCGCCGACCAAACTCGAATAGAAGAACTGATCGCCTGTCGGAGTCAGCTTGACTACGAACGCGTCGGACGCGCCCAGCAAAGCCGAGCCCACCGAATTGAAGATCGGGAAGTCCGAAGACTCAGTCGTGCCGCACAGGTAGAGATTACCCGCGCTATCGACGTTGAGCCCGGTTGCAGAGTCATTCTTGCTGCCACCAAAGAAAGTATAGGTGAGCAATAACCCGTTACTACTGAGCTTCCCAATGAAGACATCGGAGTTTGTCGGTGAGGCGAAGAACAGGAAATTCGAGGAGAAGGAATCACCAACCAGAAAAGCGTTTCCGTCCGCATCGACTACTATCCCTCTGGAAAAATCGGCAGCGCTGCCGCCCAGATAAGTGGAATATACAAGCACCGGATCGATGACCAGCGGTCGCGCTCGATCGTACGCCCCAACCTCAAAACCGACCGCCCCATCATCCAGCCGCTTGAACTCGGCAGGCACCTCGAGCCGCGAACCGTTGCTCTCCTGATACGCAACCGGCCGGCCGTGCCTCACCGCGCCCGCAGCCGTGTGTAAGATCAGCGCACCTTCGGAATTCAACTCCAGGTCGTCGGCGCCTTCGAACCTCAGCCTTATTTCTCGAGGGTCGCCACCCGGGGCCACAGTGAAATCGTATTCAAGCTGCTGTTGATTACCGTAGAACATTAAGTCAACGCCGCGATAAACACCTGAATATGAGACCCGTGAGAAGGTCTCAACATCGGAAATCCATTTAGCCGGGTCATTGCCGATGAAGTAGTTCGCCCGAGCCTCCTGCCGCGCCTCGCCGGAAATTCGCGGCGTTGAATTAGCGCCCTCAAGCTTCATGCTCAGCATGCGTGTCGACGAAGATTCATCGTTCAACGGCGTGGCGTTTTCCCCCGCCCCGCCTGCCAACACTTCCTTCCTTTTATGCAACGAGAGTACCGCCTCATTCGGCTTTAGAAGCAGACCGAAGCCGTCTCCGCGTCCGACGAATCTCACATCGGCTTCAGCCTGGCCGCGATTTGTCTCGAAGCTCAGCGGCAGGCGCCGGCGGGCTTCATTCAGATCGGACATCGCGAACCGGCTTGGGTCTTCTTCGCAGAAGCCGGCGCGACTCTGCAGCGGCCTCGGCTCAAACCCGGACTGGATTCTTGGAAACACACCCGAGGTCATTGCTGCGATTGCGAGAATCAAAGCTGCGAGTTGAATCTTATGAGGTCTGGTCATCATTGCATCACTCCCACGTACCGTAGGTCGTGTAACCTGCGGTTGGTTTCGCAGTCCCCAGCAGGTTAGACAACCTACGGTACATCGGCCCGCGATTTCTCTTATTCAACCGGTTGCGCCTATCAATCAAAGGATCGTGCTGCCGATAGCATACTCCACAGTTGCGGCCGGAGCCATCACCAATTGACTCTTCGCGGAAATCAAGAGAGATCAAACACCGAATACTCTCTACTGGCGCCGCAACGCCCGAAAGATTATCTCGATACCGGGCTAAGATCAAGCGGCTGAATCAATATGTTGTGCCTCAGAAGTGCCCCCCTACAACTTGCGGTATACACGCCTCGCTCGCTGTGCTAGACTGCGAACCCTAGAACATTGTCATCCGGCGCGCGCACGGTTACGTTAGGGCAAGAGA
>JBGQGO010000485.1:0-4744 GCA_041497455.1 Blastocatellia bacterium
ACCTCTTCGTTCGAATAGGTGCTTATGAATAGATCGCGATTGCATGAATTGAAAAGCACATAGGTGAAGTTGTCAGGGTCAGGATAATCAGCGTACCAGTCGCGGCCCGCGATAGGGACAGTGCGCAGTCTGAGCCCACGCTCCATCTCCTCGGCCTCGACATAACGAAACTCAGCGCGAATCCCTACCGCTGCAAGGTCCTCTTTCAAACACTCGACGGCCGAACTTACCGACTGTGGCCACCATACTTCAGTTTCAAACCCAGCGTCGTATCCAGCATCTTGCAGCAAGGCCCGCGCGCGGCCGGGATCGTAATCGTAGCCGCGCTCGCCCGCGTCGTAGCCCATTACTCCCGGAGGTATCGGGCCTATGCTGAGTTCCGCCATCTCGCCGTACACCTCGCGCAAGAAGCGCCGCCGGTCGATCGCAAGACATATCGCCTGACGCACACGCCTGTCAGATAACGGCGGCCGCTCGCAATCGAAGACCAGCATTCGCGTCTGCAACTGTACGGCTTCGAGCACCTGTATATCCGCCGCCCGCTCCTTGAGCTCGCTCAAGTTGGTGAGCGGCAAGTCGCTGACATAATCAAGCTCACCACGCAGAAATGTGTCGAATATCTCTTCAGCGCTAAGTCCAAAGAAAACGGTCAGCCGGTCAACGTAAGGCAGTTCCGGATTCCAGTAATTGGCAAATCGTTCGAGCTGCACTTCCTTGCCGAGTACGGGCTCCACCAGGCGAAACGGACCCGAACCCACAGGTCGAATCTCGAAATCCATCGAGGGCCGTTCAACTTCTTCCCGCGGGACGATGTAGCTGTATTCGGTGCACAACGTCGAAAGGAAAAACGCGACGGGCTGGATCAGCTCGAGCCTTAGTACTTGCTCGCTAACGACCTGAATCCCGGCTACGAAATCGGCTTCGCCGGACATGAATTGATCGGCGCCAACCAGCGGTCTGAAGGCCCACGCCGCTGCGTCTTCGTTCTGGCGCATCTGCCGCTCGAAGGAATACTTCACATCATCGGAGCGCACGCGCCGCCCGTTGTGGAACCGGGCCGACTCGCGCAAGTAAAAAGTGTATACACGGCCGTCGGGCGAAATATCCCACCGTTCAGCCACCGCCGGACGAATCTCCGCGCGCTCGCCGAACTGGACCAGGCCCTCAAAGATATTGGACATCACGTCAACTCGCGATAGCGATGACATAGTCGCCGGGTCGAGCGTCACCTGCGAAGCTCGCAGCGCGAACCGCAGATGCCCGCCGCGCTCGGGCACCGGCAGGTGAAACGTCTCGACCTCCCGGTTGAGCAGCTCGGCCTCGCGCACCAGAAGATCGACGGCGCTATTGATTCCTGAGATCGAGGTTTGATTCCTGCTCACCACCTCTTTGATCGTATCAACCGCTCTCAAGACCTGATCGGCGCCGGCGGACTGTTCATCCGAGGCCCCGCGAATCTGCTCGACTGCCCCGGTGAGTTCTTCCATAGCTTCGGCGATCGACTTGGATACTTTTGCTTGTTCGCGCGTAGCTCGACGCACCTGCTCCGTGAGTTCGCTCATATGCAACGCGCGCTCGCCGATGTGCCGCGACGTAAGAGCCTGCTCGCTGGTCGCGCGCTCGATGCCGCGAGCCTGTTGCCGCACAAGATCGGCGGCTTCGAGCACCGTATGGCTCTCGGCTGCCTGAATCGCGGTCGAGTCGGCGATCAGCCGAATGCGGTCCGATGCGGCGTTGGTCTTGTCGCGAATCTCCGCCAGCAGCGCTGCCGCTCGCGACGCGAGATCAACGCCGGCGTCGGCGCGCTGTCCGCCGACCGCTACGCGCTCGATCGTCTCGGTCACGTCTTCGCGAACGGCTTTGATGACCTCTTCGATCTCTCGAGTCGAGGCCGACGTGCGTTCGCTCAGCTCTTTGATCTCGTCGGCGACAATGCGGAAGCCGCGTCCTTGCGTGCCCGCCTGCGCCGCCAATATCGCTGCGTTCAACGCGAGCAGGTGAGTCCGGTCGGCGATCTCATTGATGACGTGAGTGACTTCTCCTATCTGGTCGGATCTTTTGCCAAGCCGCGTGATGGTTTCAGTCGCGGCGTCGATGGCGTCTTTTATCTTGGACATGCTTGTCGCAGTCTCAGCGACAAGCTCGCTGCCGGAGTCGGCCGAGCGGGCAACCTCGTCTGCGAGCATTGTAGTTTCGTTGACCGACTCGCCGATGCTCCGGGTCGAATTGTCGATCGCCTCCATAGCGCGCGCGGTCTTCTCCGCGGACTCGGCAAGCGCTTCGGTAGAATCAGCCACCTTATGAACGGTGTTGGCCATGTCCTCAATGGCGAACGCCGTCTCCTCGACGAACTGCGCCAGCTCGTCCGCGTTCTCGGAGACCTGGTTGATCGAGGTCGCCATCCTCATTACCGAGCTAGAGGTCGATTGCGATAGGTTCGATAGAGTCTGCAGGCTGTCGCCGACCGAGTGCATCGAAGCGTTGATTTCAGCGATAGAACGAGAGGTTTCTTCAACCGACTTCGCTTCATCGAGCACACCCGCCGACAACATCTGGGTGCCGCGCAGGACCTCACCAACGACAGTTTCGATTGAGTCAGCGGCGCGTTGGAGCCTTCCGACTATGTAGCGCAAGCGGCGGGCCAGCCCGTCGAGGTTCAGAAGCAGCCGCCGGTCTCTCCCGGCCAACGCCAGTTGCTTGCCGTTGGCGAGTACGCTGAGGTCGCCTTGCGCTAGTTGAGCGAGCACTTCCAAGACTCGCTCACTGGAGACCTGTGCGTCATCTTCATCTGAGCTGCGATCTGGGGCTGCTTTTCGCGCGTCGATAGTTGTCTTGCGCGGGTCATTCATAATCTAGATTTGTTTGGGATGAGCCATTATGGTACCGGCTGGGGTGGGGCGAGTCAATCAAGCGCAGATTCCTGAATGGCGGCGCTCTTGATCTTCGACGCTCAAGGCCAGTGTTGAAACAGAAAAGTTCGTAGTTCGGCCTTTAGGCGGAAGTTTGTAGCGGAAGGGAAAGCCGAGATAGGAGCGCTACGAACTTCCGCCTAAAGGCCGAACTACGAACCTCTGGAGACTTCGATCGCGATTCTCCCGGAATGTGCGAATGATTGTTCTATGGTATCCAACGAAGTACACTAACGGAGCCCGATGAAGAGGAGAACGCCTTGAACAAGATTGAACGCGTCACCAGTGCGCTGAATGGGGATGAGGTTGACCGTCCGCCGTTCAGCTTCTGGTATCACTTCGGACTTCAGCATATGCCAGGGCGCAAACACGCAGAAGCACAAGTTGATTTCTACCGCGCGTACGATTTGGATTTCTTGAAGGTGATGAGCGACTACCCTTACCCGCTGCCTGACGGTCTCGAAGCCATCGAGAGCGAAGAGGACTGGCGAAGGATTGAGCCTATCGCCCCGGACGACGAATGCTGGAGCGAACAGCTTTCGGCGCTATCGATGATCAACGACGAGATAGGCAATGAAGCAATGTTCATCGAGACGATCTTCAGCACGTGGACTACTGCGCGAAGGCTTGCGGGATCCGGGAGCCTGACTGCCGCGCGCCAGCGTCATCCCGAGACGCTGCTTGCGGCGATGGATGCCATTTCAACTTCGCTGGCCGGCTATGCAAGACAAGTTCTGGAACGGGGCGCTGCCGGCATCTTCCTCTCACTTGGTGCGGCTACGGATGAAGTGATGACCGCTGAGGAATATGAGACCTGGGGCCGTCCCTTCGATCTCAAGATCCTCGAAGCCGTCCGCGAAGCTCCTTTCAATGTGCTGCACATCCACGGCAAGCGAATTCACTTCGATTCACTGTTGGATTATCCAGTCAGCGCGTTGAACTGGTCCCACTTCGCGACCGCGCCGTCACTCAAAGAGGGCAAGGAGCGGTCAGGTAAGACGGTTCTAGGCGGGATTGATGAAGCCAGTGCGAGTCACGTCTCGGCGCCTGAAATAAGCGAACAGGTCGACAATGCTATTCGCGAAGTAGGAACGCGCGGCTTGATCGTGACTCCGGGTTGTTCAGTGCCAACCGACACCCGAGAGCGAAGCCTTCGAGCGGTAAAGGCCGCCGTCGAACGCACTCGCGAATCAGTGCTCTGAATACCGATGGCGGCGCCGAAATTAGAACGGGGCCGACTGGCGGCCCCGAAATGACGTTTCCAGATCTCAGCGCGATGTTTATGGCGACATCGCCGTCCCGTCAAGGAACGCTCGCAGTCGTCGCGAGCGGGACGGGTGACGAAGCTTCGCGAGCGCCTTCGCCTCGATCTGCCGTATGCGCTCGCGGGTCACGTTGAAGTGTTTTCCGACCTCTTCAAGCGTCCGCTCCTCACCGGACTGATCAAGACCAAAACGCATTTTGATGATCTCTTTCTCTCGCGGCGTGAGCGTCGAGAGCACGTCTTCAGTCAGCTCGCGCAGGTTATTTGTGATCGCAGTCTCCGCCGGATTTGCCGAACGCCGGTCCTCGATGAAGCTCGCTATCGTAGTCTCGCCATCATCGCCGATCGGCGTTTCGAGCGAGATCGGCTGTTGAGCAATCTTCAACGCCTTGCGGACCTTCCACGCAGGCATGTCCACCCGGCGGGCAAGCTCTTCGTGGGTCGGCTCGCGGCCGAGTTCCTGAACCATCAATCGCTGAGTGCGCAGAATCTTGTTGATGACCTCGACCATATGCACCGGGACCCGAATAGTGCGGCCCTGATCGGCGATCGCGCGGGTCACCGCCTGGCG
>JBGQGO010000486.1:0-4742 GCA_041497455.1 Blastocatellia bacterium
ATTGCTGCCCACACCCAGACTGCGGCGAAGACTAATAGCAGAGCCTTGAGGTATCGAGTCATAAGCGCGATCTCATCGGAGGCTGGCTGCTTTTCAGTCTGGTTATCGAGCATCGGTCAGCAGCTCCCGGTGGTGCGTGGGCAACCATTCCACCAGGAAATCAATTCCGCGGCGTTGTTGTTCAGAACGAATCCTCGAGCGCCAACGTGGCCATTCCTTGACGAGTTGTGGGAAGCCAATCAGCCTGACCATTTCTTCGTAAGGCGCCCACTCGATGACCCGCACGGCGGCCCAGTCGCGGTCCAGACTGCCGCGCGTGTAGCGCCCCGCCAGGATGTCATCGAATTCTTCCTGACTGATATCGTAGTCCCAAACGTATTTGGCTTTCGTCGTTTCCATGAATCACCGCCGCCCCGGATCATAAAGCAAGAGACTGCATAAGGGCACTAGCGTCGTGCAACAGACATTTTGCCAGCGAGTATGTAGTATCCGCGCAAATCCGTCAAATCAGCGCCATCCGTGGTCTATGCGGCGCTAGCGTCGCGATGCTTCCGAACGCATCGACCACGGATGACACTGATGCGACGGATTCACACGGATTGCTTGCCGATTAGATCGCTGAGCACGCGAGACCCATTGCCATGTCTCGCTGATCGTGGTACAAATCGACCGATATGGTAAGCAGAGTTGGAGGTGTCATATGAGCGCTTTGAGTACACGGCTGACAAAAGGTGGCCGGATTGTCATACCTGCCGAATTCAGGCGAGAGCTTGGGTTGCAAACAGGCGATGAAGTCATCTTGCGTCTGATTGATGGTGAGGTTCGGATCAAAACCAGACGCGAAGCTATTAAGGAAGCTCAGGCAATTGTGCGCAAGCATGTGAAGAAGGGCCGCTCTTTGGTAGAGGAGCTCAAGCGGGAGCGCCACACGGAGGCTGAACGTGAGTATGGTCGACTTTGACGCGAAGCTCGCATTTCGGGCGGCCTCGCTTTGCCTTGCCACAAAGAGATTTGGGTTGTCGCTTGGAGATCGGTGTTGCCTTGCCCTCGGGATAGCGCGCAAGGTGACCGTCCTGACCTCGGATCGCAACTGGTCGAAACTCAAGATCGGCGCAAAGGTAAAGCTGATTCGCTGACCCGGCTTGAGTAGATGACGCCCTCCTGACGAGCTAATCGCTCGATCCTCTCCGAGAGCACCATCCGCATACCGTACCTTGGCCGCAGCGTGATCATCGCCTTCGGCTCGACGCGCTGACCCGGAGCCAGGCGCATCGTCCATTGCTGTGCGATGGCCGCGATCAGCAGCGCCCCTTCCATCCAAGCGAACTGCTCGCCTATGCAAACGCGAGGGCCGCCGCCGAATGGGAAGTAAGAGAACTTGGGCCGCGCTTCTCGGGCGTCCGGAGTCCAGCGCTCGGGGTCAAACTTGAACGGATCAGGAAAGAATCTTGGATCGTGATGCATCACCCACGGGCTCATAAGAACGATCGACCCCGCAGGGACGACGTACTGGCCGATTTGATAGTCGGTCAACACGCGGCGGCCCAGAGTCCACGCTGGCGGATACATTCTCATCGACTCGGCGAAGACCATCTCGGTGTAGCGCAGCCGCGCGGCGTCAGCCGCTGTTGGAAGCTTTCCTTCCAGCACCGTGTCGATTTCCTCGTGCAGCTTCGCTGCAAACTCGGGATGCTGTGAGAGCAGATACCACGTCCACGTGAGCGCGTTGGCGGTCGTCTCGTGGCCGGCCACAAACAGCGTCATCGCTTCGTCGCGCAGTTGCTCGTCGGTCATGCTCCCGCCGTCGCCTTCTTCGTCCTGCGCCAGCAGAAGCATCGAGAGCAGATCGCCGCGATCCTCGCCCGAGGTGCGGCGCTCGTTGATGATCCGATAGATGGTTGAGTCGAGCCGCTCTTTTGCTTTAAGCCAGCGAAAATTACCAGGCAGCGGAAGCTTCTCGAGCAGCCCGCCGAATGGATTCGTTATTCGCTCGAAAAGCTGCATTACGTCGGTGAGCGCCGCGCGAATCTCAGTAGCCTCAGCTTCAACATCCGCGTCGAACAGGGTCTTGCCGACGATCGCGAGAGTAAGCCTCATCATCTCTTGCCAGATGTCGAGTGTTTCGCCGTCCCGCCAGCGCTCGCGAGTTCGCGCGGCATACTCGGTCATTACCTCCGCGTAAGCATTGATTCGCTGACGATGAAACGCCGGCTGCGCGAGCCTCCGTTGTCGGCGATGAAACTCGCCTTCGCTGGTGAGCAAGCCTTCGCCCAGAAATCTCTTGGCCATCTCGAGTCCGCGACTCTTGACGAAGTTGCAATTGTGCGTGACCAGCACGTCTCTGATGAAATCGGGATGATTGAGCAGGTAGACGTCCTGCGGCCCAAGCTTGAAGTGAACGATGTCGCCGTACTCGCGAGCGAGGTGGCTAAGAAGCTTGGGCGGGTCGCGGCGGAAATCGAGCAAGTGGCCCACGAAGGGTTTTCCGGGCGAACTCGGTGGACTTGTGACGGTCTGAATCATAACGAGCTCTCTCTTACTGTTTCGTGATGATTATGCACGGCGCGTGAGCGATACCGCCAGAGCCCGCACACTAGGCTAACTCGCGTAGCGCTCTTCGACGGTGGCGGCGAACACCACCGCTCCGATCAACCCGACGATTCCGGCCGTTATGAAAGGCGTTTCAGGCGCAATCCTCCAGAGCAGTCCGCCGATAGCCGCTGCAGGCGAGATCGAGAGGCTTCGAACCAGGTAGTACAGCCCGACCGTCCGCGCCCGCAGGTGGGGCGCCGCAAAGTCGACGATCATCGCTTTGCGTGAAGGCTCGCCGATCTCGCGCAAGCCGCCGATGATAAACGCGACAACCAGCGAGGCGAAGCTCGAAGAAAGAACGATAGCAACAGGGAAAAGCGCGAAGCAGATAAAGGTCGCGATGACGAACGGCTTGCGGCCGAAGCGGTCAGCGAGCTTCGCGGCCGGGACGTAAACCAGGATCGAGGCTCCCAGTTGGATCGCGACCAGCACTCCGTATCGCGCAACGCTGACGCCAATGACGTTCGTCACATAAAGAATGATGAGCACGTCGGGCAAGCCTTCGCACATCCGGATGATGATGTCGGAGATCAGCAGCCGTTTGAGCGCGGCGTGAAAGCTGCGCCATACGCCTCGAATGTTGACTGGTTCTCCTGGCGTGATCGGTATGTTGATAACCAGAACGATCAGCACGGTGACGGCCGCAAGGGCGAGCGTTATAACCATGCCTGCTCTTATGCCGCTCTTTATTCCGAGCGTCGCGATCATCGCGCCTCCGATCAGAGGGGCCACGGCCATCGGCACGCGCTTGATCAGCGATTGGAAAGTGAATCCCATCGCGCGTTTGTGCTTCGGGAGCGCGTCACCAATGACGGCGAAGATCGCAGGCGAGGCCATGCTAGTCCATCCCATCGCGAATGCGAGCCCCAAGAACACAAACGGCCACGACGGACTGAACAAGTAGATCAGGTATCCAGTCGAGGCCAGCGCGATGAACACAAGAAACGCGCGGCGTCGGCCTAGGCGATCCGCGAGCCAGCCGCCCGGGTATTGATAGATCGCATCGAAGAAGTCTTTGGCGGTTCCGAACAGCCCGATGACCGCGGTTCCTGCTCCGAGCGATTCGAGATACTTGGGCAAGAACTTCTTCCAAAGCTCTTCGCCCATACTGAACAGGAAGACCGCGGCCGAAGCAGCCGCGACGTTGCGCTCAAGCCCGAGCGCATCGCGTATGCGGTGCGGGCTGCGTGTGCCGGGTCTGTTCACGCTATAGTTCGTTAATGATTTGATCGCCAATCCTTAGCGCCAGCGCCGAAATCGTCAGCGTAGGATTCACGCCAAGCGCACTCGGAATGACTGAAGCATCCGCGATGTATAACTTCTCGTAGAACGGCCGCGCTCCAGTCTTTGACTTGTCAAACACGCGGCCGAACTCATCAACAGTGCCCTTTGTGACATCCGCGCCCATAATGCAGCCGCCTAAAGGATGGCTTACTCCGATTGAGGTTGCATCGAAAGCGCCTGCGGTGTTCGTGAGGAAGGGATTGACGAACTCGCTCGTCGGGTCGTTGGGATCTCTCAGCGTCGCGGCTACCTGAGCAAGCGATTGTCGAATCGCATCATAAATCGGGTCATCATAAAACTTCTTGCCGTCGGTCCTAGAAAGCCGCAATGAGGTCTCGCCGGATTTCCCTAAACGAAACTGCCCGACTGACGCTTCGCGGCCCATGCCAACGACGCACATGATGTTGGCTGTTATCTCTTCTTCCGAACGAAAGATGTCTCCCCTTTCACGATAGTTCGTGAAGAAGGCGTGAATCGACTGGCGAAGCCGCTTCCACAGGAATCTCAGTATGGCGAGCAGAATAAATAATCGCCCCTGATTGCCTTTTGCGAGCGAACGGATGAGGGGAACCCCTTGTCCCGCGACTGATGCGAGCGCGGGTGGTATGCCCTGATCCTCGAGAGTGTGGAAGTTGGCCGGGTCGCCGCCTGTGGCAGGATCGGTTGTATTGAAGTGACCGTAGGAAGTAGTGACGGGACCACGAATGAGGCTCACTCGCTCTTTCGTCTTTTCGAGGAAGGCGATGTAATCGCCGTTGGTTGAAAATCCAAATCCAACCTTATCGCTCAGGTTGGGCAGCGTGCCCCTTTGCTTTGAACGCAGCATGATTTCGCTCGTACCAACGCAGCCCGCGGCGACGATCACG
>JBGQGO010000487.1:0-4733 GCA_041497455.1 Blastocatellia bacterium
CCTGGCGACCATCGATCCGCTCGGTAACCGAAACAGCGTGAGCTACGACGTGGCCAACCGTCCCCGGCGGACGACCAATCCACTTGGGAACATTGCTACCAACCTGTTCGACGCATCGAGTCGGTTGGTGGCGACGATCGATTCTTTGCAGAATCGGAACACGATTGCATATGATCCTGCCAACCGTGTGAGGCGGACCGTCAACCCGCTGGGATTAATCCACACAAATTTATACGACAATGCGAATCGCCAGGTTGCCAGCATCGACCCTCTAGGGAATCGGAATAGTATAGCCTATGACACCGCCAATCGCGTGCGCCGGACCGTCAGCCCGCTGGGCTTTATGAACACCAATCTATACGACGACGCGGATCGGCAGATTGCCAGCATCGATCCACTCGGGAATCGGAATACCATAGCATATGACGCCGCCAATCGCGTGCGGCGGACCGTCAACCCGCTAGAGTTTATCAAAACGTGGGACCGAGCAACAATTCAGCGCCAGTTTTGAGCATTAAGGCGGCGCCACTTCGTCGGTCTGGGCATGCCCATTGAGCTAGGCGCGTTCAACAGCACTTCTCGGCACGCTTCGCAAAACGCGGAGTCAGATCGAACCAGCAATATGGCGTGGCAAAGCTTGGCACGGACGGGCCGGCCAGGCGTTCGTGCTTGTTGAGTCCGGCATGGTGGACAGGGCCACCGCCAATTCCTCGCCGCGGACCGCCACGGGCCACAAACAGGGTGACCAGACCGCCAAGACGAAGCCCCCCGCAGGAAGCTGCTCGCGGATTCTGGATCAGAGCCTGGGGTCAACGCGAGCCCGCTCTTCAAGGAACCGGCCGCTCGAATGACCCGGACCGATGGCCGGAGTCGCTCGAGGGTGGGCTGGACGTTCCCTGCCACTCACGCCAAATGCAACTCACTTCGCATCGAACACCCGATCCGGACGTTGACGTACTGCGCTATGGTCACTCATCTGTCGAATTGGGATCTTTGTCTCTCATGCGAAAACTGTCTCCTTGAATAACGATCGCCTCCCCGTGATGCATCAGCCGGTCGATCAAGGCCGTTGCCAGGGTGTTGTCCTCATCAAATAGGGTGCCCCACTCCTTGAAGGTTCGATTCGTGGTTAGCACGATCGATCCGATTTCATAACGGGCGGCGACAACCTGGAACAACAAATCGGCCCCGCGCTTGTCGATGGGCAGATAGCCCAGCTCATCGAGGAGGAGAAGACTGGGACGGACATAACTTCTGAGCGTTTTGCCTAACTGCCCATTGACCTGGGCCGCAGTGAGATGATTGATCATGTCCACGACACGCGTATGGCGAACCGAAAAGCCACGCTCAACCGCTTTGTACCCAAGTGCTGTGAGGAGATGCGACTTTCCAGTTCCTGTCGGTCCGATTAGCACGGCACACTCGTGCTTCTCGATGAAGTCGCAGTCGAACAACCGCAAGATCGCGGCCTTGGGGATTCGCTTGGGGAACTTGAAGTCGTATTCAGCCAGGGTCTTTTGCTTGGGAAGCCGGGCTTCACGCGTCCGCCGCTCGAGAGCTCGTTGCTCACGGGCGGCCTGTTCCATTCCGATCAGTATCGCCAGGACCTCCAAATGGGAGCTGCCTTTGCGAGCTGCTTCATCCAGAACCTCACGATAGCTCTTGGCGATCACCGGAAGCTTCAACTCAGCCAGGTCACGGTCGAGCCGTGCTTGAAGATTGTCATCTCGTCGTGCCATGAGAACCCTCGTCTGTGGTGTTGCAGAAACGATCGTAAACGGAAGGATCGGCGGGCTCCAATTCGATCTGGTCGATCAATTCACGCCGCTTGGGAGTGGGTAGAGTTGGCGTAGGAAGCTGTCGTCGCCGGCGTTCCGCCAATAACAGGTTCTCGACATACGCGGCGTCATACGTCGCCAACTCCAAAGCCCGAGAGATGGCGCCGAGCAGCTCGGCCGTGCCATAAAGCCGCGCCAGACCGAGCAGGCGACGCAGGTGGACGCCGGTCTTCACCGGCTGCGTCCTGAGATGGAGGTGGAATTGACGCGCCTCGGGGCCCAGAGCGTCAAACGCCTGTTCCAGCGCAGAGCTCCGAGACCGCCGGGAAAGCGCAAGCGCCGCCAGCCGATGGTCCGGCAGCACGATCAATTGTCCTCGCTGGTAGCAACGAACGTGCTGAGCCGCCAGATGGCCGTCGTGCAGGATGCGAATTTCGTCACGGTTGGCGCGAATGCTGACCGGCCGGCGTGCCAAGGTTGGTGGTACCGAATAACGGTTGCCATCGAACTCGATCCGCGCATGAGGGGTAACCACCGCCGGCGCAATCTCATCGGTGTCGTAGGGAATCAGCGGCAGCGCGCGCAGCAACGACTGCTCCTTTTTGAAGCGGTCAACAGGTCGCTCGCGGGTTGTCTCGTGTATTCGCACATTGGCGATCTGGTCGCGCCAGACGGGCGCGAATGCCAGATAGTCCTCAAAGCGGATCAGTTCATCGGCGCGTCCGGCCAGGGCATTGTGCTTGATGTAGCGCACGCTTCCTTCGACGATTCCTTTTGATTCTGGATCGCGCCGTTCGCAGGCGATCGGCTGCAAGCAGAAGTAACCGCACAGTGCCAGGAACTCAGGATGGAAGCAGGCGGCGCGGCCCGAGCCATTGATCACGCCTGCCTTCAAGTTGTCGAAGATGATGGCGCGGGGGCTGCCGCCGAAGAAGTTGAGAGCATTCACCACCCCGCGGTAAAACTCGGCCTTGCGCTGCGAGAGCGTGAATTCGATGAACATCAACCGGCTATAGCAAAGCACGGCCACGAAGACTGACACCTTGCGTGTCGTGTCGCCGACTTGCACGCGGCCGCACTCTCCCCAGTCGACCTGCATCGCCTGGGCCGGCTCGTAGTGGACTTCCTGGTAGACGCGCCTACGCGCGGGACGAACCCTCCGCAGGTAGCGGCGGACGGTATAGGCGCTGCCGGTATAGCCATCGGGACCGCGAGCAATCTCCTCACAGATGCGCACCGCAGAGAGTTCGGGATACTTGGCCAGCAACGCGTCGATCTTGGACCGGTGAGTATCCAAGAGGCTGGCGCGGCGCACGACTTCACGCGCAGGAGGTTGATTCAGCTTGAGCGCTGCGGCGACCGTGTGCCGCGAACAATGAAGTCGTCGCGAGATAGCCCAGCCGGAGAGCTTCTCGATTTCGGCCAGGCGGCGGATTTCGGCCCACAAGGCGATGTTCATGGCGAACTCCTCGCGTCTTGGACATGTGGCGTGACGATGGCCTGGCGCAGGATTTCGCCCAATTGCATCAGCCCTTGGCCAGGCGCCAACCGGCGGTGCAGGATGGGCGGTGGTAGGGAGAGCACCTGAGTGAAGCGAACCTCATACGCGATCAGATCACGGGCCAGCAACTGCTCGCGCGCCTGGACCAAAGCCGACAACGTCATTTGCAACTGGACGGCCACCGTGCCGTCGCCGTAGAACGACATCCCATGCCGGTCGGCCACGGCGGCAAGGAAGAAGTACAACAGCACAGCCTCGCGAGAGAGGTAAGCCATGTGCTCGCGCACGAAGCCTCGGTCGATCCACGACCAGCCTGTTGCGGGCGGACGCCGCAACCGCGCGGGAACCAGAATGCGTTTTTGGATCATGCTTGGACTCCTGGGAGTAGTGGTCAGGATGCCCAAGGTAAATCAGCCTCCAGGAGCTACGCGATAACTGACGACCGACGTGCCCTGGAGTCGTCGTCACTCTGGAGGCGTTTACAACGGTACCGAGGCAGAAGTGTTGCTTGGCCGCAATCGGCGTTGGCGAGCGGCTCGGTACTCGTAGGCTCGTTTCGTGCGGCCGTCCAAGGTGCCGCGAGAGAGCCACTTGCGTTCACGATCTTGGACATTGCGAACCGCCTGACGACAGGCAGTGCAACAGTAGCGTGCCGGATTGTGCACCGAGGTCACTGGCGGTTCGTAGCAACCTGGCCGATCGCATAGAAGAAGGCAAAAACTTTTTGCTGCGTGACCACGCGCCGACGTAACCTCTGGCTTTTGAGCAACCTGAGACGCGAGCCTCGCTTGTTGGCGGCGCGATTTCTCCGCCTGGGCGTGCTGGGTTTTAGCACCGTTGTCCTGGCGATACTTGGCCTGCCGCCGTGCTGCCTGCCAGCGGCGGAGCTGTCGCTGGCATTCCGGGTCCTGGCAGTAACGCTGGTTCCAGCACCGTGGCTGGTACTCGCGTCCACACCCTTTACGCAGGCAAGGCCTCGAGCGCGGCCGGCGCCCTCTGGCCGAACAGTCTTGCTTTTCCGTACCCTGGCAAGTGCCCACGGGAGGTGCATTCTCCCAAGGGAATGCTCGGGGAGAATGCGCAAACATTCTCTCCGAGCGCTATCAAAACACGAACGAAACGCTTGTTTCACCAGTCTATCGCCGTCTTGGGAACAAGACAGAGAACGAGACGGTATTAGAGATGCGCTTCCAAGGAGACGCCAGGATCGATCCGTCCTTTGATGGCGCTCCCCAGATGCTCAAAAACAGCGCTGATCTATTGCCCGGTCCCAACACGCCTGACATTTCACGCGCGGAATCGGAAAGACCACAGTCGTTTGTCGGCTGCCGATGGGAAGGGACACGAATCGGCGCTCGACTTGGCCCCGAGAGATGACGTTCTTCGAGCCGCAGGAAGAACAGCAGTACGTTTCAGGCTCTTGGTAGATGGTGAAAATCACGTGGCAATTGTCG
>JBGQGO010000488.1:0-4726 GCA_041497455.1 Blastocatellia bacterium
GAAGTGCGAGCTGAAAGATATTCCGCTATAACCTTCGGCTGAGATCGTCTGCTGCTGCGAGTAAATCCACTCGCGATTCGCATTCTGAGAGCTTACAAAAATCGCGCAGGCGGAACGCACCGGCGCAACTCTTCGCCCAGTTACCGTGCCGTCCTTACCCAACAAGAAAACGTCATCGCGCAGAGTCTGGAAATTGTAAGATGTGTAGTTGCGCAGCGACTCGATTCCTTCGTTGTGAAGCATCGGCTTCTGCTGATTCGCCGTCTGCTTCAGGTGACAGCCAAAACAACTAGGCGTCCACGAAGTATGACAGGTGTAGCAGGTCATGTTCTTGTTTGCGTGCGCAAGCTGGAGGTCATCCTTCGGCGCGCTGCCCCAGGTCTTTCCGTCCTTGAGAATCGTCTTTGCAAGCGCGGCCTTCTCGTTATAGTTCTCGTTGCCGGGGGTGATCGAATCCATCACCTGTTTGACTTCCCAGACGATCGGTTTGCCGTCCTTGTCTTTCGAGACCGCCGCGCGCTGAAACACCTTTCCGTCCTTCTTGAAGAACCGATCCTTGCGCGACGGGAGATTCCGGTAGTCGAGCATGCGATTGCCGCCCGCCGCCGCAGTGGTCAACGCATCTCGTGAAGTTGGATCCGCGCGCTTGTTGATCGTCCCGTGACAGTCGATGCAATCAATCTCAATTGCGGCGCGCACTTCGCCGTAGAGCTTTCCGTCGCCATGATTGTCCTGCTTGAAGTGACAATCCACGCAGTGCATCCCCTTCTCTTCGTGGATGTCCTTCAGGTGCACCGGCACGCCGTCCCGCCCAGCGCCATCCTCGACGGGCTCGTTCACCGCGCGCTGCAGCTTTTCATTGGTGACTTCTCCTACGGGGTTGTTGCTTGCATCGAGCAGGTTGCCTTTCCGGTCATGTTTGAAGACATAGCGGTAGACCCATCCGTGCCCGTTGAAGTCTGCAAACTGGGTGTGCTTCAGCTTCGGATTCACTTCGTCGCGAATCGATTTCAAAAACCCCAGGTCGCCCCAGTTGCCTCTCCGCGCGGACTCCTCGGGGTTTCTGATTGTTATCTCTCGCTGCTGCTCCGCGCTGAGGTGCTTTTCTTCCTTCGGGTACATCTTGTCGCCGTCCGTCTCGAGGTCCCACCACATCGAGCCGAAATAAGAATTGAGCACCGTCGTTCCCGGGTGCATGTGACAAACTACACACTGGCTTGAAGGGATGGCTCTCGTGAACTGATGCTTGATTGGGTGGCCCGGCTCGCCCCTTGGAATGGTTGGGTCACCGCTCGCGCTTTCGCCGGTGTGGCCGTGCGCCGCATAGGGTCCCGATTCAAACGGATTCCGATTGTTCGCGTAGACGACGTGACAGGCAGTGCAGCCGCTCGAACGATAATCTCCCGGCTGATCGTTCGTTCCCATGAAGGACAGCATCGGATCGAGCAAGCGAGTCTTTTGCAGGCCAATGTAGACCGGGTCGGTTCTCAGGTTCGTTCCAAGTCCTCGCGGGCTCAATAGATTCTGCGTCGGTTTTCCGGGCGCCTCTTCGGTATTGGGAATCCCGATCTCAGCAGCCTTGCGCCCGCCAAGCTCAAACGTGCGCAGGATGTTGCTCATCTGGGAAATCTCCCAGCGCGGGAGCGGGTCAAGGTACGAGAGAATGCCTTTCTTCTGCGTCTCTTCGGCGGTTGGCTGCGGAGCGGTCTGCAGTCTCTGAGGCTTACCATCCGGCCCGTAGCTTTCGCCGAATCTGTAATTCTTGAACGGAAACCCTCCGTTATTGTAGAGCGCCGCGCCCCAGAGCATCGCGCCCGTCGCCATCATGCTCTTCTTCACATTATGCACGTCGCCCAAGTGGCATTCCGTCGTGCCACAGCTCAGTTGCGCGACCCGCAGGTCCCCAGGATTCACGAACCGGATGAACTCCGGGCTTTCTTCCAGCGTCAGAGCGTAAGGGCGTTCAGGGTTAGCTGACGTCTTCCACCGGTCGGGGAATCGTGGCTTAACGTGTGCTGCTTGCTTAGCGTCCTCGTACCCGGCAGATTCTTTCTGAATGCCCTGCGCGCGAGCGTTCGCATCTCCTCCGTGACAATCGATGCAGCCGAGGTTGATCACCCCGTTGTGCATGTCTTCTATGCCCTTGTGGCAATCGATGCAGCCGACGCTTCGGCGCTTGGCTTCTTCCGGGCTTTCGCCGAACAGCCCTGCAGCCTGGACCGGCCGCGCCGTTTGTGCCGCAGGTGGGTCTTGCGTCGAGGCGCTGCCCGCATCTGCTCCGCTCGCATCAGCCGGCCGCTTCGACGAGTCCGCCTTTGTCTTCGAGCCCGCAACAACGAAGGACACGTAGAGCCCGACGACCACGAGAATCAACAGAAGCTTTAGCGCGTTTTTCGATACTTTCATTCGGATCTCCCGGCGCGTTCAGATGCACGATGCTGATCGAGATCAGTAAGTAAACTTCAAGCGTATGAATGACGAAAAGAGAATCTTGGACGGCTGGCCGCAACCCTGTCCGCCGCAGTTTGAGGTGTAGATGTCGTTGAACCCTGCTCCGGGTATCAGCGATGAGAACCCGCCCTGAATTATCCAGTTCTCTGTCAGGAATGGGCGATACAGAACGCCGACTCCGTAGTCGAATCCGATGCTCCTGCGGATGTTCGGCTGGAA
The DNA here is from genome assembly GCA_041497455.1 of Blastocatellia bacterium. Classification (GTDB taxonomy): domain Bacteria; phylum Acidobacteriota; class Blastocatellia; order UBA7656; family UBA7656; genus Onstottus_A. The sequence continues at coordinate 2,671 of JBGQGO010000488.1, forward strand.
CAGAAGCTCCGACAGCGGCTCTGTGTGATGGAACTGCAGATAATTGAGGTTAGCTATGCCGCGAATCTTCGGAGTCAGCTCGGCTTCAAGTCCCGCGTTGTAGATGAAGATTCCGGGATTGACGAAGTTAGCCTGCCCTTCAAACTTGCTGCTGCGCAGGCTGGGCAAGAGGCTCTCACCGCTCTTCAATCCAACGGCGGTGTTAAGGAGTGGAATTCCCTGGCTGTTCCAGTAGCTGAAGTGCCCTCCGGCGAACTCAGGGATGTCTACGATCGCGTCGAAGCCCGTCGCTTTATCGTCAAACGGCTTCTTGTCACCCGATGCGAAAAAGAAGGATCCCTTGAAACGCAGCCAATCTCTGTCGCGTGACACCTCGATGGCTGCCTGCTGCGCGTTGATGCTGGTCTTCTTGCCCGCGATGGGATTGAACGAGTCGGTGCCTAACGCCTCATAGAAGGCGTGCGAGATATTGTAGAGGCCGATGTGCCCATCGCCAGCCCAGCCGAGGTAGTAGGCCTTTATCCCGTGCGGTCTGACGGCGCCGATCAACGCGGGCCGGACCAGGAAGTCGTTTTCGTCGAAGTGCCTGCTCGGCCGATCGTTGTTGTAGTGAAAGCTGAACTGAGTGGTGTAGCCGTGGAACTTCGTGTCCTGACGAAAAAGGTTGGCGATGAACACCGTCTGATTACGGAACTCGCCGAGGTTGACGCGGGTGTTCAGCTCGCTGTTGGTGTCCTTTTCGAGCAGATAGAAATAGGCCGCGTTGAAGTTGTATCGGTTGTTTGCGAACTGGCCGAATAACCGCGCGCCAAGGTTGAAGTCGTTGAAGATGAACCCACGAAAATCGCTTATGAACTGCTGGATGCCGGTGCGCACGAAGGTCGAATCGTAATAGGGACTCTTACCGCCGTCGCTTCCCGCCCCGCGCAAAAACGGCATCAGCTTCGTTGTGTCTCCAATCTTGAACTCGCTGAACAACTCCTGGAAGCCCGTGTAGCTGTCGGTTCGATTCGTCTGTCTGCGCACGTCAATATTGACGATGCCGTTTTCCTGGGTGTTGAAGTAGTTGATGTTGAAGTTGGGTGTGAACCGGAACCTCCAGTTGACCGGCTTGAACGCCGCATCCCCGTTAAAGAAATCGATTGACAACGTGAAGTTCTGCCGGAAGAACTCATTCACGCCCCGGCCGAAGAACTCCGCGCTGTCGGGGTCCGCGCTGCTCACATTGCTTGGCAGAGGCAATCGCCGCCCGATGAACAGGCTGTCGCTCTCGAGAGTCAGCGCCAAAAAATTCTGCTGCTTGAATATCGGATAATCGCCTTTGAGCACGTTCTGGCGATAGGGGTTAGACCACTTGCCTTGCTCAAAGCGCGGATCTTGCGGAAGACCGATCCGCCAGCGGTCCGGGCGGGGCACGGCGTCAGGCGTTGTCTGCGGCGGAGTTTCGATCCGCGACGCTCCCGCGAACCCGCGCGGCGGGTCCATCGGCGTTGTGAACATCTCGATTGGTTTGCCAAAAGACGGAGGAGTTTCAGGCTCTTCATCTGGAGGCGGAACGACTTCGGGCTGCACGGCCAACTGCATAGGCTCAGCTTGATTGTCGTGACATTGACCGCACTTCGTGAACCCGACGTCGCGGAATCGAACGTTCGAGGCTTTGAAGTTTGAAGCCCGATGGCAACTGATGCACAGCCGGTGAAAAGCCTCTCGCGAGTTCAGATCGTAACCTTCGCGATCGTCCGGGTTTGTGGGATTGCCTTCATCCTTGTGACAAGCTGTGCACTTTTGAAACTGAGCTCTGACGGTTTCATCCTTGACCGAGTGGTGACACGCGAGGCAGGCCACTCCCGCAGGCGCTTTGTGAGGGAAACGCGGATCGGGATTGAAGAGCGCTTCGTGCGTTTTGTGGTTGAAAAGGACCAGGCCCCTTCTGCCGGCGGCGTCGAACGGAATGGGAGTGACTTGAGCTTTACCCTGCGCCGGTTCGCCGCTTTCAGAAAAAGCCAGCGAGCGCATCGAAAAGCCTAAGGGGAGCAATAGCAACAGCCCATAAAGA
>JBGQGO010000489.1:0-4724 GCA_041497455.1 Blastocatellia bacterium
CCGCGTCAACCTTCAATGAGTTCCCGGATTTGCTCGTCACCTCGCCGGCTTTCAAAGATCTCAAGAAGGTCAGCGACGCGAATCCGCAGAAGGCCCAGTTGCTGTGGGGCACTTCGGAGCTGGTCAGATTCAAGAACACCGACGGCGTTCCGCTTTCGGCGATGCTGATCAAGCCTCCGAACTTCGACCCGAACAAGAAGTATCCGATGATGGTGTACATCTACGAGACGCTGTCGGAGAACGTGCATCGCTTTGTCGATCCGCGTCCGGGTCACAGCATCAATCCATCCTTCTACGCGAGCAACGGCTATCTCGTGCTCGAGCCTGACATCGTCTACACGATCGGGCATCCGGGACAGAGCGCGCTTAACTGCGTGCTTCCGGCGATTCAATCCGTGGTTGACAAGGGCTTCGTTGACGAGAAGGCGATCGGCATCCAGGGCCATAGTTGGGGCGGCTACCAGATCGCTTATATGATCACGCAGACGACGCGGTTCAAAGCTGCCTCTGCAGGAGCGCCGGTAGCCAACATGACCAGCGCATACAGCGGAATCCGATGGGGTACGGGCCTGCCGCGGCAGTTCCAATACGAGCACACCCAGAGCCGCATCGGCGGAAACTTATGGGAAGCGCCGATGCTCTACCTTGAGAACTCGCCGGTGTTTAGAGCTGACCGGATTCAGACCCCGCTGCTGATGATTCACAACGACGCGGACGACGCAGTGCCGTGGTATCAAGGCATCGAGTACTATCTGGCGCTGCGGCGATTAGGCAAGGAAGCTTACCTGTTCAGCTACAACGGCGAGCCTCACGGGTTGCGCAAGCGGCAGAATCAGAAAGACTACACGATGCGGCTTCAGCAGTTCTTCGATCATTTCTTGAAGGGGGCGCCCGCTCCTGAATGGATGGTCAAAGGAATACCGTACCTTCAGAAAGACAAAGAGAAAGAGAAGTACAAAGCTGCGGCGGATGTGAAGGAGAAGGCGGGACACTGAGGAGCTGATCCCTCCTCCGAATCAATGTGATACTGCGGACAAGCGACGGAGCGGCAATCAGGCTCTAATTCCGTTCCAAGCGCACAACTGCCTAGCTCCAAAGCGACTCGAGATTGAAATTGTTCTCTGTCCCGTGCTACATTTACGACAACTGCAAAGCACGGAGTTTAAGCGACCATGGCAATAAGTCTAACTGAAGACATTCGCTCAGTAACTGACCTGAAGCGAAATGCACAGAAGATACTCGACCACATTCACAAGACCGGCCGGCCCGTCATCCTCACGAAGAACGGTAAGGCGGACGCTGTCCTGCTCGATGCGAAGACATTTGAGAAGCATCTGAAGGCTAGCAATCTGGCGAGACTACTTGCTCCCGCTGAGGAAGACATCGCCGCCGGCCGCGAGAGTGAAATGGGGCAGTTTTTGCAAGAGTTCAAGCATGCCCACGGAATTCCAAGTAAGGGTTACCCGAAGAGCAAAGGCGGACATCGATGAAATCTGGACCTTCATCGCTCACGACAGCGTGACCGATGCCAACAGGTTCATCTATCAACTTGAAAGGCAACTCAAAACGTTAAGGCGGTTTCCCGAAAGATGTCCGCTGATACCCGAGAACGAATCCTCCGATAGGCGATACCGGCATCTGCTCTACGGTCAGTACCGCACCATATTTTTCGTTTCAGGAAGAATCGTTCGTGTCTTAAGGGTAATCCACGGATCGCGGTTGCTGGATATTACGTCGCTTGACCTTTGATTCACTTGCAGACTATTAACAAAACGAGTTACTCAGCGGAGAGCATAACGTGGTTAATTTCATAGACGAAGCCGTCGAGCAATTCGCTCACGATCACACCAAACCTGAATCTGATTTGTTTCTCCGCTTACGCGAAGAAACCTATCGCGACATGAACTGCCCTCAGATGCAAGTTGGCCGTATCGAAGGCCGGTTTCTCAAGATGCTTGTGCGCCTCACCGGCGCGCGGCGAATCCTGGAAATCGGAATGTTCACCGGCTACAGCGCGCTGATGATGGCCGAGGGGCTTCCCGATGACGGGCGCCTGATCACTTGCGACGTCGATCCAAAGGCTGAAGCCATCGCGCGGCGCTACTTCAATGAGAGCCCTGACGGTCACAAGATCGAGATTCGAATCGGCCCGGCGATCGAGACGATGAAAACGCTAACGGATCCTATCGACATGGTCTTCATCGATGCTGACAAGGGTAACTACTCAAACTACTACGAAGCGTGCCTTCCGTTGGTGAGGCCGGGCGGTTTGATCGTCGCCGATAACGTCTTGTGGAGCGGCCGCGTGCTCAATCCGGAAAGCGTCGACGATCATGCCATCGTAGCGTTCGACAAGTTGGTGCAAGCGGACCCGCGAGTCGAGAATGTCTGCCTGACCGTGCGCGACGGCATGATGCTGGCGTGGAAGCGGCCGTAGTGTCCCACGATTTGCGCGACTTAGACAAACGTTCTGGCGAAACCCGCGACTGAATTTCATCCATTCCGGTTAAGTCGAGTAGTCCCCGTCAATTCGTTGTAACCAGAAGCCACTCGCCGGCGTTTTGGCCTACAGCGGAATTCTTATCAGGTTCTATCAGCATTCAGTTGTAAGTCTCCGCGAAGGATTCTCAGTACACCTAAGGAGTGAGTTGATTATGAAGAGATCTCTAATATTTCTGAGCTTGTGTTGTGTTTTGATGGTCGGCTTCTGGTCGGTGAACGCATCGCCTACCAGTTTCGCCGGCACTTGGTCGTTGGACAAAGTAAAGAGCGAAGGGTTGCAAGGCCGAATGGCTAACGTGGACCAGACGTGGGTCGTCACCCAGGACGCCAAGACCCTCACCGTTGAAAAGAGCTTCTCTGGCGGTGAGCAGCCGATTCCGTCGCAAAAGAGCACATACAATCTGGACGGCAGCGAAACGTCTATGGAGATAACTGGACGTATGCCAGGCAAAGCTGCCCTGAAAGCAAAATGGCAGGGTGATGGCAAGATCCTCGAGCTGAGTTCGGTGCTCAAGACGAACGTTCAAGGCAACGACGTCACCATAACCACGACCGAACACTGGGAGCTTGCCGACGGCGGGAAAACGCTTAAGGTCCATCGCACTCAAGAAAGCCCTCAGGGAACGCGGGAAACCAAGCTCACATTCGCCAAGAAGTAGCTTCGGCCAGCGCCGAGCGTCATTGCGCTTTCAAAGTCTGCGTTTTGAAACTCGCTTGAAGCCGCCTCATGCCGCGAAGCCATCGATCGTAATCGGTGGCTTTGCGGCTGAAGTATTCTGCTACCTCAGGGTGCGGCAAAATCAAGAACCGCTCTTCGTCTAACGCCCTCACGACGGCTTCGGCGACATCTGAAGGCTCGAGAGCATTGGCCCGCAGAAACTCGCCCGGCCCGCCCGCTGAGCTCCTCAACAAATCGGTGTTAACGCCTTGCGGGCAGAGGCACGACACCCTTATGCCTGAGTCGCCGTGAGTGATCGACAGCCACTCTGCAAACGCGACCGCCGCGTGCTTGGTCACCGAGTAAGGCGCCGAGCCGATCTGAGCCAACAATCCTGCCGCGGACGCCGTAGCCAGGATGTAACCTTCGCCTCGCGCAAGCATGCCCGGCAAAACGTGACGCGCAGCGTAGATGTGAGCCATCACGTTCACTTCCCAGATGCGCTGCCAGATCTCGTTGGGCTCATCGATACCTCCGGGAGTGCCGATCCCGGCGTTTGAGCAGAACAGATCGATCGCGCCATAAGCTTCGATTGCACGGGCTACAAGATTGACGATGTCACCTTCGACGGCGACGTTGGTCCTGATCGCGAGTCCGCCGATCTCTTTCGCGAGCGTCTCTGCGCGCTCGGTGTCGAGGTCCGCGATGATGACGCCTCGCGCTCCCTCCGCGGCAAAGCGTTCGCACAGCGCTCGCCCGATCCCGTTAGCGCCACCGGTCACGACTGCGACTTTGTCCTTGAGTCTCATTCGTCTCCAAGATCGGTTAGACCACGGATGACACTGATTCGACGGATTCGCGCGGATCTGATCCGTGATGATCCGTTCGATCCGTCCTATCCGTGGTCTATTCTTCGCTAGTCGTACTTCTTCAACTCGAGCTTCGCGATTGACTCGCGATGAACCTCATCCGGTCCGTCGGCGAGCCTCAACGTGCGAGCGCCCGCCCACGCCGCCGCAAGCTCGAAGTCCTGGCACACGCCGCCGCCGCCGCAAGCTTGAATCGCTCGGTCGATCACTCGCAAAGCCATGGTCGGCGCGATGACTTTGATCATCGCGATCTCGGCGCGCGCGGCCTTGTTGCCGACGGTGTCCATCATGTAAGCCGCCTTCAGAGTCAGCAGCCGCGACTGCTCGATTTCCATGCGCGAGGTAGCGATGTCCGCGCGAATGGTTCCCTGCGCCGCGAGCGGCTTTCCGAACGCGACGCGCGAACGGACTCGCTTGCACATCGTTTCAAGTGCACGCTCCGCCAAGCCTACCATCCGCATGCAATGGTGTATGCGGCCCGGCCCCAGCCGCCCTTGAGCGATCTCGAATCCGCGCCCTTCGCCCAACAGTATGTTCGAAACAGGGACGCGGACGTTTTCAAACGAAACTTCCCCGTGGCCGTGCGGCGCGTGATCGTCGCCGAACACCGTGAGCATCCGCTCGATCTTCACGCCAGCCGCGTCCGTTGGCACAAGTATCATCGACTGTTGTTTGTGAAGCGGCGCCGTGGGATC
>JBGQGO010000490.1:0-4717 GCA_041497455.1 Blastocatellia bacterium
CGAGATGAGCTGCTCAAAGCGGCTCGCTCCCGCAAAGGCTACTCCAAGGCTGCTGAGATCGCGATGGAGGCCGAGCAGAAACTCAAGGAGAGCAAGAACGCCGAGGCGGTGGCCGCCGAGATCAACAAGAAGTACGGCGCTCAGGTGGCCGCTGTGAAGGACACCGGCTTTTTCGCCGAAGGCGATACGCTGCCGGATCTGGGAGCCGCTTCAACCCTTGAGTCGTCGGTCTTCGACCTTCAGAACACTGGCGACGTCGTGGACCGGATGCCCATCGACAAGGGATTCGCAATCGCTCAGTACGTAGAAAGACGCGACCCGCACGAGCCGGCTTTTGAAGAGGTGAACACGAAAGTCGAAAACGCCTACCGCTCCGAGAAATCAAAGGAACTTGCGGCTCAGCGGGCGAAAGAAATTGCAAAAGCTCAAAACGCCGACGATCTCAAGAGACTCGCCGATTCAATGGGATTGAAGCCCGACGAGAGGGCGGGGTTAAAAGCCACCGAATCGATCGGCGCGCTGCTGAGCGAGTTCGAACGCGCGCCCATCTATAAGCTCAATGTTGGCGAAGTGACCAAGGATCCAATCAAGACTGACAGCGGCGCTTTCGTGGTTGCGGCGCTCAAGGAACGCAAGGATGCTGACATGGGCGAGCCCTTCCAGAAGGAACGCGCCTCGATCGAGCAACGCCTGCTGGATGAGAAGCGCAACACATTCTTCTCTACGTACCTGGCAATGACCCAGAAGCAGTTGCAGGCTGAGGGCAAGATCAAGGTATACGACGAAGCGATCGCGGCCGCGATTGAATCGGGCGGGCCGCTGCCGCAAACGGGCCAGCCTCAGATGCCCTCACGAACTGGCGGTGCCCCGCGCCGCACGCCGCAAGGAGCGCAGGGCACCCCGAGACCTCTGCCCGGCAAGCGCTAGACACGGCGGAGTGCGGCGACGCATCGCCGCACTCCAACCCCGTGCTCCGCCGGGCTTGAAATCCCGGCGGCTATCTTCTATTCTCCCGCTGAAATCAAGCCCAAAACTCTCAACCCAGGAGCCAGCGCATGCGCCGTTCGCTGATCTTCGTGTCTCTAAGTTTGATTCTCGCGGCAACCATTTTCGCTTCTGGGGCGAACGCGCAAACTCAGTCTTCGGCGCCAGGTGAGCAATCTTCCGGCCCGGCGGCCGAAAAGCAATCCGTCAAGAGCTACTCGCTCTCGCCTGAGAAGTACGAGAAGGCGGTGGCATACTCGAGAACGCAATACAGGCTTCATTTTGCCGGCGTCGCCTACTCGTTGCTTCTGCTGTTGATCATCCTGTCGCTGCGAATCGCGCCGGCGTTCCGCGATTGGGCCGAGCGCGTTTCGCGAAGGCGCTTCGTTCAGGCGATTGTGTTCGTTCCTCTGCTTCTGCTCACATTCGATGCGCTCAAGCTCCCGCTGGACGCTTATCAACATCACCTCGCCGTGCAATACGACATATCGGTGCAGGGTTGGGGCTCGTGGTTCTGGGATTGGACCAAGGGCGAGTTGATCCAGTTCGTTATCGCTTCAATTCTGGCTTACATCCTCTATGGCGTGATCCGGCGGAGCCGGCGCCGCTGGTGGTTATACTTCGGACTCGCCTCGATACCGATGCTCGTCTTCTTGTTGTTCATCTCGCCGGTAGTAATCGACCCTCTGTTTAACAAGTTCGCGCCGCTCCAGACCACTCAGCCTGCATTGGTCGCCGAGATAGAGAAGGTTGTAAGCCATGGCGGATTAGACATCCCTCGCGAGCGGATGTTCGAGATGAAAGCCAGCGAGAAAGTGAACGCGATCAACGCGTACGTCACCGGGTTCGGCGCTTCGAAGCGGGTAGTCGTCTGGGACACGACCATCGCAAAGATGACATCGCCGCAAACTGTGTTTGTAGTCGGGCACGAGATGGGTCACTACATGCTCGGCCACATACCCAAGGGCATTGCGTTTGCGGGCGCTTTGATAATCGCAGTGCTGCTGCTGGTTCATTTTGCGATCAACCGCACGCTGGCTCGCAAGCAAAGGCGATGGGCGATACGCGGTTTGGACGATTGGGCTTCGCTTCCAGCACTGCTGCTGTTCGTCTATCTGTTTTTCTTTTTGGCCGAGCCTGGCTTCAACAGCTTCAGCCGTTATCAAGAGCACCAGGCGGACATCTATGGGCTGGAGGTCATTCACGGAATCGTGCCCGACTCCTCCGGGACCGCCGCCGAAGCATTTCAGGTCCTGGGCGAGGTCGATCTGGCGGATCCCGATCCGAGCGCCTTCATCAAAGTCTGGCACTACAGTCATCCGCCGCTGGCGGAACGGCTGACATTCGCACACGAATACGATCCTTGGTCAAAGGGTCAACCGACGATGTTCGTCAAGTAGCCGCCTGGAAACCCGCAGCCGTTTCGCCTCGAGGCTTACGCGGCGTTTTCGCCGCCCGAGTTCCGCTTTCACTCTTACGACCCCCGTGTCGGCCATCACTACGAGCCCGCCATCGGGTGACGCGTGTCACCACCGCCTCATCGGTTCGTGACAGGTATCACCTCGCGCATGTGCTCCCGACACAGCTCTCGGTGATAGGTATCACTGCGTTCGCCGCTCGCGACGGCTATGATGCGAACGTGTGCAACTCTGCCCCTGTGAGGCGATGAGTTGAAACGCACTTCTCATAAGAGAAAGGTGCGATATAGCGGGCGGCCGGGCCTAATACACACTCTGGAGATCAGGCGCCGGGTCCGTAGCCGCGATAAACGTTGATGCTGGAAAAAGGGACCGTCACTATGAAAAGACTAACGAAACTGGTAGCGATCGCAGCGCTGGCCTTCGGCCTGATACTGGCGCTTCAGCAGCGCGGGCAGGGCCAGGGGGTCGTTTCGCCGACCAACCTTGCACGGCCCGACTATGATTACACAGAGTCGAACGGGTGCACTCGGTGTCACTTTACGTCCGGCGCGGCAGGCGACCATATGCCCGAAGCGGTTGGGATGGTATTCAACGAAACAACGAAGCAGTTCGCGTTCACGGGCGCCGGCTGGCGCGCATCTTTGCACGCGCAGTCGAACTACAAGTCGACGCAGAACACCTACTGCGCCAAATGCCATTCCCCGCTTCAAGCTAAACCAGACTCGGAATTCAAACTCGGCAGGTTTGAAGAGATTCCCGACGGCAAAGTTGAAGGCGTTACCTGCGCTGTTTGTCATCCTTCGCACACCGCAGCCGTCGTGTTGGGCCGCCGTTTGGCTATGTACAAGTGGGGCATGGACAAGAGCAAGCCCGAGGCCTACACCGTCATCCAGGAGTGGCACGAGGACGATCTGTGCTTGACCTGTCACGTCGAACGTCACAACGAGACCAACCCGGCGTTCGCCAAGATGTACGAAGTCGGGATTCGTTGCGTTGAGTGCCACATGGCTCCGTACGGCCACATCCTGGGAACCGAAGTCGAAAAGCGATTCCACGATTTCAAAGTCGCCAAGAACCTTCCGTATTCCTGTGGCGTGGAAGGCGCGGTTGCGCACTGCCATCCGGAATATAGCGCGAAGGCGACAATGGCCTTGATTCCCTATATGAAGGAACAGCACAGACCGTGGCGCGATCCGAAAGACAAGACGACTAAGCGGCTGCGCACGGCGGAAGATTACGTCAACCTGTGGAACACCCTGCAGCAGATGCCGTAGCTTTGATGCCATCCCCGCGGACAGAATCCGCGGGATGGCTGCTTGCTCAGCGCGGGAGCTTTTCGACTTTCTTAAAGTCCGCGGGGACGATGAACGTATCGGGCGCAACCTCGATGCGCACGTCTCGGCGTTCGGTTATTACTTTTGGCGATCCTTGCTCCGCCTCGCTCTCGACCCTGAGGGCGAGCCCGGACAGGTCGCGCGCGCGAAATCTTCTGGTGGTTTCGGTGTGTCCGTCGGGGAAGATCGCTCGTTGCTCGTAGACCGCGCACGGGTGGCCGTCGATTACTACTTGCGACAGGACTCGCGTCTCGACGCGCGTGGGCGGCTGCGTGTCACTGAAGTATTGGTCAATCGATTGAGCGGTGCTGTCCTTCACATCGAGGTCTACGGGATTTTGCGCGCTCGAAACATCGTGCGAATTGCTTGCTCCGGCTCGCGATTCGGGTAACGGCGCGGCGGTAATAGCGACCTCGACGTAGGCTCGCCCGTCAAGATCGAGCAAGAAGGCCTTTCCGATATCGGGCCTCCAAATCAGCGCACGATTCTGACCATTCTGGGTCCATTCTTCCCGGCGCTGTTCACCTGCCCGAACTTCGCGGGAGATGCTTGTCTCCCGCCTTGGCCCATCTTCAACGATGCGAACCACCGTCGCCGAGTACTGCTCCGGCTCGCCTGCTGGTTCCACGGCGCCATCACCGTCGCCGAGCTGCAAACGGCTCCGACACCCATTAGTCAAGAGCAGCGGCGCCATCACCGCGATAAGCATCCACGCAGCGAGACCTGATTTCCGGCGCACAAGCATTCGGATGTGATTCTAACATCGGGTGTGCATACACCTTACAAAAAAGAAAGAGAGGCGCCGGGCCGCGTTTCCCAGGTTGCAGTGGGAACGGCAGAGCGGCCCGGCTCAAGGCGAGGGGTAGGCTACGAACGGGGTGGGGTGGGGCGGCCCCGTTTGAAAACAGGACAGGCCGCCCCGGAGGTTAAGAACTAGTGAGCCGTAGTCAGCACTACGACTTCGCGTCCGTCGTCGAG
>JBGQGO010000491.1:0-4709 GCA_041497455.1 Blastocatellia bacterium
AAGCTCACGCCGCGCACAGCCTACTCGGAGCTCAAGAAGCATGTTCCCGAAGAAGTCGACATCACCGGCGCCGCCACATCACGCCCGCACTTCTTCGAAAGACCTGGCGTCGATCACTGCCCATATTGTAACGGGTCGAAGCGCTGGTTCGCGGAATTTCATGCGATTCGCATCGATGCCCATTCTTCCTTTGAAAAAGAACGGAAGAAGCTTTGGGCCGCGCTCAAGAAGCAGCCGGATCGATACGCGCTCTGGAGCCCCGAGCGGACCCAGATGCAAATCTTCTCAGAGTGGATCGAGCGATTGAACCGCAGTCTCAGCTTTGAGGATGATCACTGGCTGCTTGACGCCGCGATCTCACACATAAAGCGCTCCGCGCCCTCGAATGATTGGGACACGATCCTCTCGAGCGGAGTGCGAAGGGTCCAGCTCTCGCGCCAGGTGGAAGACGCGTGGCGCTACGAAGATGGATGGCTGTACGTCTCGCCGGGCCTGTACGGCGACGTGATTATGGTGCAGCACTTGATCTCGCGCTCGCATCAGCACGGCGGACGAACGTTCGAGGGAAGACTCACGTTTCAGGAACTCATCCGGCGGCTGCGCAGGATTGGTTATTTCGAGGCGAAGGGCATCGACCCGAACGACCCTTATGAAGAGTTCGAGAACGCGATTGGCAAGCTGGTTGATTCGGGACCCGGCGCCGTGTACTATGCCGTTGACCGCAAGGACTACTTGGACAAACTCAGATTCGTTTACGAGAAGAAGCGGGAGAAATGAAAATCAAAACAACATTGATCATCACAGTAATAGCACTGATACTCGCGGCACCCGTGGCCGCGCAGGACGCGGGCGCATCTGGATTCGTCATCTCACTCAAGAACGGCAGCACGATTCGAGGCCGCACGCTCACGCGCGATGACACGACGGGCAAGCTTCGCCTGGCGATGACCGAAGCCATCGGCGGTGAAGCGAAGAGCTACGCCGTCATCGCGCCCGAGGACACCTCGGAGATTCGCTCGTCGGCAAGCGAGGGCGACTCGATCAGAATAAGACTCAAGGGTGGCAGCGACCTAAGGTGCAAAGAGTTTTCGCTGAACGGTGACTCGGTTGCGGTGAAGCTGGGCTCGGCAAGTAAGGTCGAGGTCAAATGGGTTGATATCGAATCGATAAGCTTCGCGCAGTGAGGGAAAAGATCGAGGATGGAGGAATCGCCGATTGAGTATCTTCCGATCTTCCATCGTCTATCCTCTATTCTCGATCTTCTGACCCGCCAGCACCTCATTCAACTCATCCCACGCCAGCTTCACGTGTTCGCGCGTAGTGCGGATGTTCCCTATCGCAAGCCGCAACGTAAGCCTCCCGGCGAGCTTGGTGTGAGAGAGGTATACTTTCCCTCTGCCATTCACTTCGTTCATTAAGCGTTCGTTCAACGCGTCCAGGTCAGCGGAATTCGACACGCTTTGCGGGTGCGCCCTGAAGCACACAAGGCTGATCGGAACCGGCGCGAGCCGCTCGAAGTCATTGCTTTGATCAACCCAATCGGCGAACTCGCGAGCCAGGGCGATCTGAAGCCGAATCCGCGATTGCAGACCTTCGACGCCGAAGTAGCGCATCACGAACCAAAACTTCAACGCGCGAAACCGCCGTCCAAGCTGCGGCCCGTAGTCCATGAAGTTCTTGACCTCGCTACCCTCGCCCGTCCGCAGGTATTCAGGCACGAGGCTGAACGCGCTGCGAAGCACGCTCATCTTTCGACAGTAGAGGACGCTGAGATCGACCGGCACGAATAGACCTTTGTGCGGGTTAATAACCAGCGAGTCCGCGCGGTCACATCCTTCCAGCACCCAACGCATTTCTGGAACGACCGCGGCGGAACCACCGTAAGCCGCGTCCACGTGCAGCCACAGTCCTTCGCGCTCGCAGATGTCAGCAATCGCCGGCACGGGATCGATGCTCGTGGTCGAAGTCGTGCCCGCGGTCGCGACGACACAGAAGGGCCGCCAGCCGTTTGCTCGATCTTCCAGTATCGCGTGCTCTAGCGCCTTGTGATCCATTCGATACTCGGCGTCACATGCGATCTTGCGCAGACCGGCTTGTCCGATGCCCAGTGTGATCGCCGACTTGTCGACCGATGAGTGAACGTGTTCGGACGCGTACATTCGCAGCTTCGCGCCGGTCGCCCCAAGGCCCTGCTCGCGCACTTCCAGGCCCGCTGCTTCGCGAGCGGCTGCAATCGCGCAGAGTGTCGAGATCGAAGCCGTGTCGTAGATCACACCCTCGAACGCAACCGGCAACCCGATCATCTGCCGCAGCCACTCGAGCGTGACCTCTTCAAGCTCGGTTGCCGAAGGCGACGTGCGCCAAAGCATCGCGTTCACGTTGAACGCCGCGCTCAGCATCTCGCCAAGTATTCCGGGCGCGGACCCGCTGATCGCGAAGTAAGCAAAGAACCCGGGATGATTCCAATGCGTCACGCCGGGCACGATCACGCGATCCAGGTCTGCGAGCATCGCTTCCATCGCTTCGCCGCGCTCCGGCGCTGCCGATGGCAAAGCGGCTTTCACGTCGCCGGGTTGATTCTGAGAAAGGACAGGATAGCGCTCGGGGTGAGAGAGATAGTCTGCGATCCACTCGACAATCTGATGCCCGTAGCGCCGAAAGTCATCAGCGCTCATATCGCCGAGGGGCTCTGGTTGTGATCCTAACCCTTGTGGTTTAGTCACCCAAACAGCCTCACATAGTCAGCTCTGCGCTTCATCGGCGTGAACCCCTCCGCGACAATCGCCTCGCGAAGCATCATCTCAGTCGCGCGATGGTTCGCGCCCGCCGGTGTGATCACGTTCTCTTCAATCATCGTGCTGCCAAGATCATTCGCGCCGTAATGCAAGCCTTGCCGCCCAACGTCCAACCCTTGAGTCAGCCACGACGCCTGAACGTTGGGTATGTTGTCCAGGTACAGCCTGCCAATCGCAAGCCATCTCAAGTACTCATCGCCGGGAATGCGATCGGGAAAGCGCTTGCCGATCGGAGTGTTGTCCGGTTGAAGCGTCCACGGAATGAAAGAGACGAACCCGGGATTCCGGTCTTGAAGCTCCCGCAATCTTTCAAAGTGCATCAGACGATGGTCGCGAGTCTCACCCATCCCGAACATCATCGTCGCCGTAGTCGGTATGCCCAGCGTGTGCGCCACGTCCATCACGTTCAGCCACTCGTCGGTGTTGCAGTGAGTGCGCCGCTTGCGCCGAATCTCGTCGACGAGAATCTCGCCGCCGCCGCCCGGTATAGAATCAAGCCCTGCCTCTCGAAGCTCTCGAAGCAGGCCTTCAACGCCAAGGCCGGTTATCTTCGCCAGATGATCAAGCTCCGGCGGCGAGAAGCAATGCAGATGAATCTTGTATCGCGCCTTCAGCTCGCGCAAAAGTCCCGTGTAATAATCAAGCGGCAAATCCGGGTGAAGACCGCCCTGCATCAGCACTCCGCTTCCGCCCAGTTCGATCATCTCTTCGACCTTGGCGTAGATCTCCTCGTAGTTGTGAACGTAGCCCTCGGGCGAGCCGGGCTTGCGATAGAACGCGCAAAACGTGCACACCGACACGCAGACGTTTGAATAGTTCACGTTCCGATCGACGACGTAGGTCACGACGTCGTCCGGATGAAGCTCCCTTCGGAGCTCATCGGCCAGATGTCCCAGTTCCTCCGTCGGAGCCAGGTCCTCGACCGTTTTCCATTCCTCAAAAGTAAGCCGTTCCCGCGCCTCGATGCGGGCGAGCAAATCGCCAACTTCGGTTCTCTCCAAGGTGTCTTCCATAGCAAGCCTCGCCGGGGATTATAGCCAACGAGGAAGCCAAATGGAAAAAGACAGAGTCATTTGTCATTGGCCATTTGCCATTTGTCATTGGTTATTTTTTGAGTGGCAAAGGCTGGAAGAGACCAAATGACCAATGAAGAATGGCCAATGACAAATGACAAATGCCCACTGACTGTGGTAAACCGTTAGGTCAGCGTCGCACTCCCGTTTTGCCGCGCCGAGAAACCGTTGTCTCTCGCGAACATTAACTTTCGAGAACGGTCACGCCGATGGACGCTTACACCAAGGTTCAAAACCTCTCGCTGATAGTGCAGCCCGGCGATAGCTTTTTCCCGATTGTCGATGCGATAGACAGCGCCACTACCAGCATCAAGATGACGATTTTCCGTATGAACGATCCCATAGTCCGCGAGGCGATGACCTATGCCGTGTCTCGCGGCGTCAAGGTGCAGGCGCTGGTTGCTCCCGCGTCGAAGGGTTGGACAAAGCGCAACAAGAGGCTTTCCGAAGAGCTGTCGAAGGTCGGCATCGAGGTCACCGTCCCGAGGGCGCGCAAGGAAAAAATCAAACGGTATCACTACAAGATCATGACCATCGATAACCAGCTATCGTTGATCTTGACCTTCAATCCAACTCAGAAGAATCTTCACTACGCGCGAGACTTCGGACTGCTGATACGAGACCAGGAAATCGCCACCGAGTTGAGCCGGCTGTTTGATGCTGACTGGTCAGGAGAGACCTTCAAGCCCAAAGACCTGCCGCTGCTCATCAGCCCATATAACAGCCGGCAGAAGATGCTCGAGTTGCTAGGCTCCGCGGAGCGGACGATCCGGATACTCGATGCGAAGGTCGAGGACCAGCAAGCTATTGGGCTGCTGTTGCGTAAGGCGTCACTCGGATG
>JBGQGO010000492.1:0-4701 GCA_041497455.1 Blastocatellia bacterium
ATCAGCACGGCCGGGTACTCAAAGGAAAACGTAGTCGAGTTGATGGAGAGAACGAGAGCGAAGATTTTTTCGGCGCTCGACGAGGCTGAAGCAGAGTTGAACGGCGCGCCATCTGACTTTGAACCTCGAAGACCCCACGCCGCGAAGTAGCATCCACGCGATTACGCGGATCAAGTCAACGTGACAGCCAAACCGGCCAGCCCATAAACACCGGTCGACAGCCTTTCAGCAAATCCTTCGTCCACAAGCGCATGGTTTCCAAGCCCCGCCTCCGGACGCGAAAGCCCTGTCACTCTCGACAAGTCGCCAACCGCAGTCAGACCCGCGCCCTGCAAGTAGGTACGCGCTACTTCACCGAGCGCCTCGCGGCGCGTCACCTTGGCCGACAACTCCTGCGGAAAGCGTCCTTCTGCGAGCGACCAAATGTAAGTGAACTTCGGCTCGTACAATACCTCGGACGGAATCACCTTCATCGCGCGTTGCAGCTCATCGATCGAACGGGTGAACCGGGCGCGATCAGTCACTCCCGACTCGACTCGCAGATCACGAGTCCCCATTTCCCACTCGCGTCGCAGGACTTTGAGAATAGCGCGCGCGTCGGGCGAGAGCGTCTCGGACTCTTTTCTTTTAGGGACTCCCCACAGCGCGTTGAAATGCGGGATCAACCGCGGGGCTATGAAAGTCGAGCGTCCGCGAACGAGCTTTGCATAATACACTCGGCCGCGCTGCATCACTTCGTCTTTGATGTACCAGGCAAGACTCGATTCGGGATCCTTCTGAACGTTGCGGGGCATGTATGCGTCGCGCCTGCCGCAGACGGCTATGTAAAGCGATGGGCCGGGCCGGCGCGCATCGGTAAGAGTCGAGCAGAATCCAACACGCTCGATGAACCGCTCGGCTTCAGCGGCGTTTTCGATGCACAGCTCAGGCATGCGCCGCCACGTCTGGTCGCGGTAGCTTTCGATTTCTTCGGGTGCGGGTTGAAGCATCTACCTACGAAATAGACCACGGATCAGACGGATGAGACGGGTTCTCACGGATCTGATCGGTGAGGATCCGTCGCATCCGTCTGATCCGTGGTCCATTTGCCGGCATCACGCTGCGGCTTCTGCGTCCAGCTCTTCCAGTCGTCGCTTGCGGCGCTTGATGACAATCATCGTGGCTACGGCAACCACGGCGATCCCGAGCGCGATCAGACCCGCGCCTTTGATCCAATGCTCGAGCACGTCCCAGCTTCGGCCAAAGAAGAAGCCGGCGAGCGAGATTGCAATCGACCAGAGCACCGCGCCCAGCATGTTGTAAATCGCAAACGTCCGCCAGTGCATGCGTGACGAGCCGGCCAGCAGTGCGGCAAACACTCGCAAGCCGGTGATGAACCGAGCGACCAGAATCGTCTTGTTGCCGTGCGCTTTGAAAAACCTGTCCATGTGCGCGATCCGCCCGTGCGTCAAACCGCCGTAACGGCCATAACGCTCAAGCGTCGCTCGCCCTACTTCGCGGCCGATTAAGTAACCAGTGTTGTCTCCGAGCATCGCGCCGATCGCCGCGATCGCCATCACTTCCCCGAGGTTGAAATGACCTTGCGCCGCGAAGAACCCTGCCGCCAACAGAATGGTTTCGCCCGGCACCGGCACGCCTGCGTTCTCGAGCATCACCCCGAAGAAGACTACCCAGTAGCCGTAGTGAGCGAAGTATGAAAGGAGAGCTGAGAGCATCAGTGTCTCGAATGGTACTCGTTCGCTGGTGTCGCCGGCAACCGCCCTTGCGCTGCCTCACGACAGTCTTTTCACCGCTGAGGACGCCGAGGACGCAGAGGTCGCGCAGAGACGGTGATCATGCTCTGCGCGACCTCTGCGTCCTCGGCGTCCTCTGCGGTTATTCTTCTGACCAGTTCGAACCGACTACTTCTTTCTAGCGATACCGATGCCGATTAAGCATTGCATAAACCGACGGCGTCACAACAAGCGACAGCACCAACGCCACCATCAACCCTCCGATCACCGCTATGGCTAAAGCCTGCAACATCTCCGCTCCCTGACCGAGCGCCAGCGCCAACGGCATCATTCCGAGCATCGCCGCCAAAGACGTCATCAACACCGGTCTGAACCTCCGCCTGCCTGATCGAAGCAGCGCTTCGCGAAGCGTGTCGCCCGCCGTCAGGTGATCTTCAACTGCATCCAGCATCAGGATCCCATTCTTTGCCACGATGCCCACGACCATGATCATGCCCATATACGAAACCACGTTCAGCGTCGTGTGCGTGATCAGAAGCGCAGCCAGCACGCCGCTCAACGCCAGCACTGCGCCGGTCACGATCGCGGCTGGGTGCGAGAACGAACGAAACTCGATCAGCAACGTGATGAACACCAGCACCACCGCCAGCGCCAACGCCATCGTCATCTCTCGAAAGCTCGACTGTTGTTCGCGGTACAAACCTCCATACTCGAGCGTCATTCCCGGCGGCAGCTTCACTTCCTTCGTGAGCTTCGCCCGAATCGCGCTGATCGCTGAACCAAGATCGATTCCCTCCAAGCGCGCGGTGACCGCGATGGTCTGGCGCAAGCCGTCGCGCGCAATCTCCGTCTGTCCTTTGTCGTACTCAACATCGGCCACCTGATCGAGCCGAAAGAGCGTGTTCTTCACTGGCGAGCGCATCGGCAGCGCGCGCAATGCATCAAGCGACCCGCGTGATTCCTTCGGCAAGACTACGCGCACGTTGATCTGGCGGTCCTGTTGAATGATCACCGAAGTCGCATCGCCGGTCATCGCAGTAGTCACCGTGTTCGCAACGTCTGTCGCAGTGACGCCCAGCCCGGCTGCGCGCTGCGGGTCAACCTTGAAAGTGATTGCGGGACCGCTCACCGTCACGCCGTTAAAAGTGTCCACGATGCCCGGAATCTTCTTGATGACTTTTTCGATTTCAGCGGCCTTCTGATGAAGCGCATTCGCATCCTCGCTGAAAAGTTTTATCTCGACGGGCTGAGGCGCGCCGGTCAAATCGCCGATCAGGTCGCCGAGGATTCCGGGCAGCTCGACACGATCAAGGGCCGGCTCGGTTGACGCAATCTGTTTACGAAGCTCGTCTTTCACCTCTTCGGTCGAGCGTTTGCGATCGGGCTTCAGCTTCACCAGAAAATCGCCGGTGTTCGGCTCTGTGATGAACAGCCCAAGCTGCAGTCCCGTCCGCCGTGAATAGCTCTCGACTTCGGGCGTGTCCTTCAACATCCCTTCGACGTGCTTTAGTATGCGATCCGTTTCCGCAAGCGACGTCCCCGGCGGCGTGAAGTAGTCCAGAACAAACGCGCCTTCGTCGAATTCAGGCAAGAACTCCGAGCCAAGATTCAGATAGGCGAAATACGACAACGCAACCACGGTGATACACACGAGCAGCACCGCAACGCGGTTGTCGAGCGCTTTTCCAAGCAACCACTCATAGCGCCGCACGATCGCGCGCAACAGTCTCCCCTGTTCCCTGCTCTCTTCGAGCTCCTCCGCAACAAGCTCACCTTCGAGTTCAGCACCCGACAGGTTGTCTTCCTCGCTTGAAGGACGTCGCTTTGCCTTGATGAACCGCTCGGCGAGCACGGGAGTGAACGAGAGCGCCAGCACGAGCGAGGTCAGCAGAGCCACGGCCATCGTCAGCGCAAGCGAGCGGAAGAACACGCCCGTCACTCCCGTCAGCAGCGTAAGCGGCAGAAACACAACCACCGGCGTGACGGTCGAGCCGATGATTGGAATGGTTATCTCCGACACCGCGCGTTGGACCGCATCGTGGCGAGACTCGCCGCGCGCGCGGTGCGTGTAGATGTTCTCGACCACTACTATCGCGTCATCGATGACCAGACCGATTGCCGCCGCCATTCCGCCCAGCGTCATCAAATCGAAGCTCAAACCCGCAAGCCACATCGCCAGAAACGTCGCCAGTATCGTCACGGGAATCACGAGTATCGCAACGAAAGTCGTTCCCGCGTTTCTGAGAAAGCCATAGAGAATCGCGACCGACAGAAGAAGACCGATCAGGATCGAATCGCGAACAGAGTTGATCGATGCGCGCACCAGCAACGACTGGTCGTAGTAAGGCGCGACCCTGACGTCCTTCGGGAGCTGCAAGCGCAACGCCGCCAACTCGGCCTTCACTTCGTCAACGACCTCGACCGTGTTCGCGTCAGGCTGGCGAGTGATGTTGAGCAGCACCGCCGGGTGGCCATCGGCGGTGACGATCGTGTAGTTAGGCGCGACGCCTTCGCCGACCGTCGCGATGTCCGCCAACGTCACCGGTGCGTTGTTAACAACCGCGACGACAATCGAGTTCAGCTCTTCGGGCTTCTTCGCCTGGCCGCTCACGACCGCCAGTTCCAGTTGGTGGTTTTCCTCCAGCAGTCCGGGCGACGCGATGATGTTCGCTTTGTTCACCGCGTCCACGACTTGCTCGAGAGCGACGCCTCGCGCTACGAGCCGCCCCGGATCGACGGTGACGTGGAACTCCCGGGTCTGTCCGCCGGCGACGGCCACCGCGGCAATGCCCGGCAGCCGCGTGAGTCGCGGTCTGACAACATAAGCCGCCAGGTCGCGCAGACTCGCGGGATCGCGCTCGTCTGAAGTCAGGCTGTAGCCGGCGACCGGAAAGACCGCGAACGTGAGCCGCTCGACGCGGCGTATTGAAGCCGTCGGCGGCAAGCTCGCCGCCATCTGCGCAAGCCG